>NZ_JAKGTG010000023.1:0-71220 GCF_022324845.1 Clostridium sp. YIM B02506 | reverse complement strand
GAACAGGATCGTTAAGCTTTATTACGCCGATGGTACTGCATGGGAGACTGTGTGGGAGAGTAGGAAGTCGCCAGTTTACATGAGGATCTTTAGCTCAGTTGGTTAGAGCAACCGGCTCATAACCGGTAGGTCCGGGGTTCGAGTCCCTGAAGGTCCACCATTTTTTGGGGGTATAGCTCAGCTGGGAGAGCACCTGCCTTGCACGCAGGGGGTCAAGAGTTCGAATCTCTTTATCTCCACCAATGAAAAGCTATGAACAATTGTTCATAGCTTTTTTTTGTAATATAAAGGTTAAGGAGGATTGTTTAGAGATGCTATATAGAATAAAACAATTTATATGGGCAGTTGAATCTTTATATAAATCATTAGATGATAAGTACATAAAAAAGTATTTAGATGAAGATGAGATACAACTATTCTCTCTTTTAAAGAAAACGGATAAACATCATTGTGTTAGAGTATCAAAGGATATTCTAAAGCATATAGAGAATTTAAATAATATACCAGAAGTAAATGACGAAGTTTCTGTAGATATTGATGTTGATAAAGATAGAATATTAAAGTTAGCGCTACTTCATGATATAGGAAAAATAAAAAGACCTCTTAATGTAATTGAAAAATCTGTAATTGTTATATTTGATAAAATAACTAAAGGAAAAATAAAAAAGTATGATAATATAAAAAGTATAGATATATATTATAATCATCCTAAAATAGGATCAGACATATTGAGGAAAAGTTCAAAATATGATGATGAGTTTTTAGAGATAATAGAGAACCATCACATAAAAAAAGATACTTCTAATAAGTTACTAGAGATAGTACAATATTATGATAATAAAAATTAGTATTTAATATGGGGTGAATTTATGAACAGTTTAATTAGGAGAAAAGAGATTATAAGTCATATAGCTAAAATACATAGGCCAATTAAAGGTGTAGAATTGGCTAATATTTTTGGCGTAACTAGACAGGTTATAGTTAAAGACATAGCTATTATAAGAGCAGCAGGCGTTAATATAATAGCTACTCCTGAAGGTTATATGATAACAAAAGAAGAATCAAGATATAAGAAAGTTTTAGCTTTAGCTCATAAAGAAGAAGAAATGGTAAGTGAACTAGAGATAGTTATAAAGTTTGGTGGAATAATTGAAGATGTTATAATAGAACATCCTATATATGGCGAAATAAAAGCAAATTTAATGATCAGAAATTTGAATGATTTAGATAATTTTATAGATTTATATAAAAAGAATAAAGCTAGACCCTTATCAGCATTGACTGAAGGGATTCATCTTCATACCATATCTACTGATAATGAAAAAGATATGCAACTAATAATAGAAAACCTAGAAAAGGCTGGATATATATTAAAAGATTAGCGGGGGTAAGGAGATGAAGAAAAAACAGTTTTTGATACTAATAGGGATTTTGTTTATGATATTAGCCTTAATAATATCGTCAACAAAGATTATTATAGATATTGAATGGTTTCAAGAAGTAGGTTATATAAAGGTGTATCTTACAAAAATGCTAGCAGTATTAAAGCTTATGGGACCCTTATTCCTATCATGTTTTGTATTAATATATCTATTGAGCAAAAGTATATTAATAAGCATAGAGAAAGAATTTAAATCTGAGAGTTTATTTAAATTGAGAAAAGCTGTATTAGTTTTTAATATAATAATCTCCTTTATTATATCTATAAATGCTTCTATGAAATATTGGTATAATATATTATTATTTACGAATTCAAATCTTTTTAATTATAAAGATCCTATCTTTAATATAGATGCATCTTTTTATATATTTAAATTACCATTAATAGATATAATTTATAATTTTTTTAAAGATATTTTATTTATTGCTTTAATCATAACAATAGGGATTTATGTATTTATTAGTTTAAAGAAATATGCTATAAATAAAAATTATATGAAATTTAGTCAGCATTTAAAAGAATTTAAAGAAATATTAGGTAAACAAGCAGCTACTTTAGTATCTATGCTTATATTTCTTATAGGGATAGGATATATATTGAAAAGTTTCTATATATTATATAGTAATAATGGAGGATCATTTGGTGCTAGTTTTACAGATATAAATATAACACTAAATTTTTATAAAGTAATAATAATAGTTTCAATAATATCATCAATTATCGCATTTATTATGCTAAGAAGAAATAAATTTAAGCCACTGATATTTTTTACAGGAATAATATTGTTTTTAATAATAATACAGCCACTAATATATAATATTGTGTATAAATTCTTTGTAAAACCTAATGAAATAGAATATGAAAGCCCTTATATATCTTATAACATAGATGCAACCAATGAAGGGTTTAATATAAATAATATAGAAGAAAAAGATTTTGATCCAGGAATGGATTTAAACAGTACTAAAATAAAAAATAATAAACAAATAATATCAAATCTTAAAGTAAACTCTCCAGGACCAGTTTTAAACTTTTATAATCAAGTACAAGAAATAAGAAGTTATTATAAATTTTTAGATATAGATACAGATCGCTATATTATAGATGGCAAATACACACAAGTATTTTTGGCACCAAGAGAGATAGAAACATCAGCCATAGATAATTGGCAGAGTAATCACATGGTATATACACATGGGTATGGAGTGGTTATGAGTAAAGTAAATAAGGTTACAGATGAGGGGCAGCCAGATTTTTTGATGAAAAATTTGCCCACTGAAAATCTTACTAATATATATTTGAAAAATCCTAGAATCTATTTTGGTGAAGTTACAAATGATTATGCAATAGTAAATACCTCAAGTGGTGAATTAGATTACCCTAAAGAAAATGGAGATACAAACTATAAGTATGATGATAAAGGTGGCATAAAATTAAGCCTATTTAATAGAATATTATTTAGTTTAAGAGAGCAAAATTTTAAAATTTTATTCTCTGGAAATATTACAAACGAAAGCAAGATTTTAATTAATAGAAATATATTAGAGAGAGTAAAAAAGATAGCTCCTTTTTTAGAATATGATGAAGATCCTTATATGGTAATAAATGAAGGCAAGTTATATTGGGTTATTGATGGATATACAACTGCTAATAAATTTCCTTACTCTCAGCCATATGGAGGAATAAATTATATTAGAAATTCATTTAAAGTTGTTATAGATGCTTCATCAGGAGAAACTAATTATTATATTGTAGATGAAAAAGATCCTATAGTTTTAGGATATTCTAAAATATTTAGAGGATTATTTAAAAATAAAGAAGAAATTCCTTCAGGATTACAAAGTCATTTTAAATATCCTAAGAAGATATTTGATATTCAAAGCAACGTGTTATCAACCTATCATATAAAAGACCCTAAAGAGTTTTTTACTTTAGAAGATGTATGGGAAGTTTCTAGTAATAGCTCGGATGCTAAAGAAAGCTTAAATAATAATGAAGGTTTATATCTTGTGACACAATTGCCTGGAGAGAAAAATGAAGAAATGGTATTATTCAATTACTTTAATATGAAAAGTAAGAAGAATATGATTTCTATGTTAGGTGCAAGAATGGATGGAGAAAATTATGGAAAATTAGTATTGTTTAAATTTTCACCTGAAAAAACTATCTATGGACCATACTTATTTAGAAATCAGATACTACAAGATCCATATATTTCTCAGGAGATTTCTTTATGGGAAGGTAAAGGCTCTAAAGTTGAATATGGTGAGACTGTAATATTACCTATAGAAAATTCACTTATATATATGCTTCCAATTTATCTTAAGGCAGATGTAGAAAAAACTATACCAGAAATGAAGAGAATTATTTTATCAGATGGTAAAAAAATAGTTATGGAAGAAAATTTAAATAAAGCATTAGAAAGCTTGTTTAATTATAAAGAAAAAATAATAAATGAAAATACTATAAATGAAGAACAAAGAGAAACTAGTATAGAGATTCAAGATTTATATAATAAAGCAATTGAATCGCAAACAAAAGGAAATTGGGCTGAATACGGAGAATATATAAAGAAGCTAGGAGAAGCCATAGAAAAGTTAAATAAGTAATAAACAAAAAGGGAAAAGTTGAGGTTAGATTTATGGATTACGACATACTTATATTAGGTGGTGGTGTAATAGGATGCGCCGCTGCCTATGAGTTATCTAAATATAACTTAAATATAGCTCTAATAGAAAGGGATTATGATATAGCTGATGATCTATCATCAGTTCATACAGCTATAGTTTATGACGGATCAGAGGCGTCTAATAATCTTATGTCATCATTAGAATACATGGGGAATGAATTAATTGAAGAAATAGCATTAAAATTTGATGTTCCTTTCAAAAGAATAGGATCTATGAGAATAGCTCAAACAGATAAGTCAGTAGAAAAATTAAATAAGATATATGATAGGGCAATAAAAAGAGGAATAAAGGATATACATTTAATAGAAGAGGAACATGCAAAAGAATTAAACGGTAATTTGAAGGTTCCTATAAAAAAAGCATTATATTCTCAAAATACAGCAATAATAAGTCCTTATGACTTAGCATTAGCTTACGCTGAAGTAGCTGCTGATAATGGTGTTTTTTTTAGGTTAGAAGAAACAGTACTAAATATCCAAAAAGCAGCTAAAGGGTTTAGAGTAACCACAAATAAAAATAAATTTAATTGTAGAGTAGTTATTAATACAATACCTAGTGAACAATATGATTTAAATTATAATACTAATGCTGAAGAAAAAAGAAAAGATAAGAAATTGTATTACCTCTTATTAGATCATGATTTTAAGGATACTGTTAATAGTTTAGTGATAAATGAGTTAGATACTAATGGCTTTATATTTCAAACACCTACATTTTCATCAGGAACACTTATAGCAGTCAAAAGTGATGTTACTTTAAATTTAGATGAAATAATAAAAACATCAAATACTATATTACCTAATTTATCAAAAAAAGATGTGAATCATATGTTTTCTGATGAATTTAATGTAGATTCAATGCTTATAGATGAAAGTGAAATATCTAAAGGATATATAAGTGTTACAGGAAATCATTATGGTGAAGTTACTATAGCTCCAGCTTTATCTCAGATGTTATGTGAGACTATAGTAAATAATCTAAAATGTTCTTTAAAGAAAAATTTTGTAGATAAAAGAAGAGATTATTATAGATTTAAAGATTTATCAAACAAAGAACGCAATGAAATAATAAAGCTAGAACCTAGATACGGGAAGATAATTTGTTTATGTAATATGATTTCTGAAGGTGAAATAGTTGATTCTATTAGAAGACCTTTAGGTGCAAGGACAGTAGAGGGTGTTAAGAGAAGAACAGGAGCTACATTTGGTAATTGCCATGGTTCATATTGTATAAATAAAGTAATTGATATACTTTCTAAAGAATTAAATAAAAAATCAACAGACATAGTTAAGGATTCCAAGGGTTCGAGGGTTTTAGCAGCTAGGATTAAAGAGTTTGATGGGGTGTAAATATGGGAAGAAAAGATATATTTACAAGTGTGGTAAGAACTAAAGGTAGTAATAAATATAAGGTTATACCAGTTAAAAGTACAGAAGAGATAGATGTAGATCTTTGGAAAGAATTTTCTAAAGTATTAAGTAGACTTTATATAAGTACTCCAATAAAAATAGGCGATAGTATCTGCTCAAATATATTAAATACTGGAATAGACATTATCTGTACTAGAAATATAAATAAAGATTAAAATAATATACAAAAAACATTCAAATGAAACTTTAGTTTAATCATTTGAGTGTTTTTTATTTATAAGTAAAACAAAAAGAGTTAAATAAAGGGTTTACAGAGGGTGGGAAAAGTTTCGCTTTTTGGGAAATTGGACACTATAGGACTTTAGTACCATAAGAGGCAAATTCTATTGAAAACGATATTATAAGATGATATAACTTTAATTGTAAAAGTTATCAAAAAATTAAGGGAGGTAATTAAAATGATGCAAAAAATTCAACGCTTTGGTGCAGCGATGTTTGTTCCGGTATTATTCTTTGCTTTTTATGGTGTGACAGTTGGATTATCAATATTATTTCTAAATACAGAGATTGTTGGCTCTATAGCTAATGAAGGAACTGTATGGTATAACATATGGTATGTTATTCAGCAAGGTGCATGGACAGTATTTAATCAACTACCATTATTATTCGTAGTAGGTCTACCAATTGCACTATCTAAGAAAGCGCAAGCTCGTGCATGTTTAGAATCTTTAGTTATATACTTAACTTTCAATTACTTTATTAATGCAATACTTACTATTTCAGGTTCAACTTTCGGAGTGAATTTCGACGCTGCACCAGGAGTTACAGATGGTGTTTCAAGTGGACTAGCTTTAATAGCAGGAATTAAAACTCTAGATACTGGTATGATAGGAGCAATACTAATTGCAGGTATAACTGTATATCTACATGGTAAATTTTTTGAAAAGAAATTACCAGATTTCCTGGGTATATTTCAAGGTTCCGTTTTTGTAGCCCTTATAGGATTTTTCCTTATGATTCCAATTGCATTATTAATGTGTTTTATCTGGCCTAAGGTTCAATTAGGAATAGGATCACTTCAAGGATTTTTAGCTTCATCAGGGGTAATTGGAGTATGGATATATACATTCTTAGAACGTATATTAATTCCAACAGGATTGCATCACTTTATATATGGACCATTCATATTTGGACCAGCAGTTGTAGAAAATGGTATAGCGGCTTATTGGCCACAACATTTTGCAGATTTTGCAACATCAGCTCAATCATTAAAAGAATTATTTCCTGCAGGAGGCTTTGCACTTCATGGGTCTTCTAAAATATTTGGATGCACAGGTATAGCATTAGCTATTTATGCAACAGCTAAACCTGAGAAGAAAAAAGTAGTGGCTGGATTATTAATACCAGCAACATTAACAGCTATTGTAGCAGGTATAACAGAACCACTTGAATTTACTTTCTTATTTATAGCACCTGTATTATTTGGTGTACATGCTGTGTTAGCAGCAAGTTTAGCAGCAGTTTCTTATGCATTTGGTGTATCTGGTAACTTTGGAGGAGGATTAATTGAATGGGCATCATTAAATTGGCTACCTTTTTTCAAATATCATTCAGGTACCTATATAACACAAATAGTAATAGGGTTATGCTTTACAGCTATATATTTCTTTGTATTTAGATTCCTTATTCTAAAATTTAATTTCTTGACGCCAGGTCGTGAAGAGGATGATAAAGAGGCTAAGTTATATACTAAATCAGATTATAAAGAAAAGAAATCTAATAGCAGTAATGATATGAAGGCAGCTAGCTTCTTAGAAGCACTTGGAGGAAGTGAAAATATTCAAGATGTAACTAATTGTGCTACAAGACTTCGTGTAACAGTAAAAGATGAAACAAAATTAGCAGCTGATGGGGTGTTTAAAGCAGCTGGAGCTCATGGAGTAGTTAGAAATGGTAAAGCAATTCAAGTTATTGTTGGTTTATCAGTACCTCAAGTAAGAGAAGAATTTGAGGCACTAGTATCTAACAATACATTAAATATATAAAATTCAAGGAGGAAAAATTATGAAGAAATTTTCAGTTGTAGTCGCAGGAGGAGGAAGTACTTTTACTCCAGGAATAGTATTAATGTTATTGGATAATTTAGATAAATTTCCAATAAGAAAGCTTAAATTTTATGACAATGATGGAGAAAGGCAAGCAACCATAGCAGGAGCTTGTGAAATAGTATTAAAAGAAAATGCACCAGAAATAGAATTCTTAGCAACTACAGATCCAGAAGAAGCCTTTACAGATGTAGATTTTGTTATGGCTCATATAAGAGTCGGTAAATATGCAATGCGTGAACTAGATGAAAAAATTCCATTAAAGCACGGAGTTGTAGGACAAGAAACCTGCGGACCAGGAGGTCTGGCTTATGGTATGAGATCCATAGGAGGGGTACTTGAAATACTTGATTATATGGAAAAGTATTCTCCTAATGCGTGGATGTTAAATTATTCAAATCCAGCAGCAATAGTAGCAGAGGCGACTCGTAGATTAAGACCAACTTCAAAAATACTAAATATTTGTGATATGCCAATAGGAATAGAAACAAGAATGGCTGAAATATTAGGACTTGAATCCAGAAAAGAAATGTCAGTAAGATATTATGGACTTAATCACTTTGGCTGGTGGTCAGATATTCGCGATAAAGAAGGCAATGATTTAATGCCAAGGCTTAAGGAACATGTAGCTAAATATGGATATGTAGCAGCAAAAGGAGATAATCAACATACTGATGCAAGCTGGAATGATACATTTGCCAAAGCTAAGGATGTATATGCAGTAGATCCAAGCACATTACCTAATACCTATTTAAAATACTATCTATTCCCTGATTATGTAGTTGAGCATTCAGATAAGGAATATACAAGAGCAAATGAGGTTATGGACGGACGTGAAAAATTCGTATTTGGTGAATGTAAAAAAGTTATAAAAAATCAATCAACAGCAGGTTGTGCTATGGAAATTGATGAACATGCTTCTTATATAGTTGATTTAGCTAGAGCCATAGCATATAACACTCATGAAAGAATGTTACTAATAGTTCCTAATGAGGGCTCAATAGAAAACTTTGACCCAACTGGTATGGTTGAGATACCTTGTATAGTAGGTAGTAATGGACCAGAACCGCTTTCAATAGGAAAAATACCACAATTCCAAAAAGGGTTAATGGAGCAGCAGGTGTCTGTAGAGAAGTTAGTAGTTGAGGCTTGGGCTGAAAAATCTTATCAAAAATTATGGCAGGCTATAACACTTTCTAAAACTGTTCCTAGCGCTAAAGTAGCAAAAGAAATACTAGATGACTTAATTGAAGCAAATAAAGATTACTGGCCAGTATTAAAATAAGGACAAAATTTAAAGGAATAGGGAAGAACTTCCTTATTCCTTTTGTATATTAGGGAGGAATAATATGTTTGGATTTAGAAAAAAAGAGGTAGTAATATATTCACCAGCTAAAGGTAAAATAGTTAATTTAGAAAATGTTCCTGATGAAATGTTTTCGAAAAAAATGTTGGGGGATGGAGCTGCTATAGAAATAGATGATGATATTATACATGCACCACAAGATGGAGTGATTAGAGCCTTATTCCCAACGAAACATGCTTTTGTACTGGAAACTAAAGAAAGAATACAAATATTAGTTCATATAGGCTTAGATACAGTAAGTTTGGAAGGAAAAGGCTTTGAGGCTATTGTAGACATTGATAGTAAGGTTAAGGCTGGAGATCCAATAATCAAGGTTGATAGAAGCTTAATAAAATCAAAGGGATTTAATTTAATTACTATGGTGATAATTACTAATATAGAAAAAGTAAAAGATATAGATGTATTTTTAGATAGAGATGGAGATATAGGAGTAGAGATGATAGCGTGTAAAATATAGGTATTTAAAAAATATCCCTAAAACTTTATAATATTAAGAGATAAACTTAATAAATAATAGCATTAAATAAGGTAGCTTTAGGGGGAAAAATATGAAGTTTGAAGAAGTAGTAAATGAACATTATGACAATTTAAATGAGAGTGAGTTACACATATTAAGTTATATAATGAACAATAAAGAACAAAGTTCAAATTTAAGTATAAATGATTTAGCTCAAAAATGTAATGTATCAAAGTCTTCTTTATTAAGATTTACCAAGAAATTAGGTTTTAGTGGTTATAGTGAATTTAAGTTTTATATTAAATGGGAGGAAGAAGAGAAAAAATCAAATATAACTGAAAAAAATATAACTGAGTCCTTAATTCAAGACATAGAATTAACATTAAAACATATAAATTTACAACAAATAGATGAAATATGTGAAATTCTATATAAGTCGAGACGTGTTTTTTTATATGGAACAGGATATTCTCAGATGAATGTAGTCAAGGATTTGCAAAGAAATTTTATGTCCATAAATGAGTATTTTTATATAATACATGATAATGAGCAAATAGAGTCTATAGTTGAGGAATTAACTTCAGAGGACGTAGTAATAATAATATCTTTATCAGGTAACTCTAAAATATTATTTCCTATTATGAAAAAATTAAATGCTAAAAATATTAAAGTTGTATCAATGACTAATTTAGAAGCAAACTATTTATCAAGTATGACAGCATATAATCTATATGTAACAGTATCTAGAATAAAAACTCAAATTAGAGATTTAAACACCTTTATTCCATTTTACATAATAGGAGAGGTTTTATGCCGACAATATCTAATATACAAGTTGAAAAAATGTAATAATGACGAGAAGGTTCATCATAATGAAGGATTTTAAAATTATTATATTTTAATAAAATAAAAAATAACTAATAAATATCATCATATAATTATAGTAAAATATAAATTTATGTTGACATAATTATTATTTTTGGTAAAATAGTCTTTGTAAGACTTGGAGAGATGGTCGAGTTGGTTTAAGGCACCGGTCTTGAAAACCGGCGTACGTGTGAGCGTACCGTGGGTTCGAATCCCACTTTCTCCGCCAAAGGAAAAAGGTTAACTAGAGTTCTAGTTAACCTTTTTATTTTATAGAATGTAAAGCATCTAGAAGAATTTCTAGATGCTTTTTTATGATATAATCTTTTTAAGGTTATAAAGGAGGATTTATGTGGAACAAGAAATTATTAACAGTAATTAGATATTCTTTATTGTTTATTATTGTGGCAAGCATAGTAATACATAATAGGGATATCAATAAAATAGATATTATTTTTATCCTTGTATTCATAATAAATAATCAAATAAGATTTTTTTCCTTAGATAAAAACTTTTATAAACTAATATCTTTTATCATTGAATTAGGTATGATTATAGAGTGTTATAAATATATAGGGGGATATCTTTTTGCCTATCTTGTGTTAGTTGCATTAGATAGTAATATACTCTTTAAAAATCCAATAAAAACTATTTTAAATATAGTGCTAACCATAGAGGGCATTATATTATCTTTAGAAGAGCCATTAGATATTCAGATAATGAATATGAGTATAGTTATAGTGCTAATATTAATCTTGTATTTCATAAATGATGAATATAATAAGAAAGTTGAAGCACAAGAGCTATATGATAAGCTTAGAATATCGGAAGATAAGCTTAAAAAGGCTAATAATGATTTAGAGATGTATGCAAGTTCAATTGAGGAAATAACTCTGTTAAGAGAAAGAAATAGATTATCTAGAGAGATACATGATAGTGTAGGGCATGCTCTATCTACAATTATTATACAATTAGGTGCTATTGAGAAAGTAGTAGATAAAAACCCTACTGGAGGAAAACAATTAGCAGCTAATCTTAGAGAATTTACTCAAAAAAGTCTAAATGATGTAAGAAGTGCAGTAAGAGAAATAAAACCTAAAGAATTTGAAAATTATGAAGGAATTATAATCATTGATGAGTTAATAAATAAATTTAAAAAACTTACAGGAGTAGATGTAAGATTATCATTTACAAAGGAAAAGTGGGCATTAAATTCAGATCAAACCTTCGTAATATATAGAATAATACAAGAATTTTTATCTAATTCATTAAGACATGGGAAATCCACTGTAATAAAAATAACAATGGCATTTAACGAATATAGTTTAATAGTGGCATTAAAGGATAATGGAATAGGTAAAGATAAGGTAATTGAAGGGCTAGGTCTACGAAGTATGAGAGAAAGAGTAGAAGAAATAGGTGGTGCATTTGAATACTCTACAAGGCCTAATGAAGGATTTTTAGTAAGAATAGAATTAGATAAAAAGGAAAAATTAAAAATCTATTCACAGGAGGAATTATAGTGAATAAGATAAAACTAATATTAGTAGATGATGAAAAATTGATAAGAGATGGTTTAAAAATCATATTAGAGAGTTATGATGATATCGAAGTAATAGATGTTTGTTCTAATGGAAGAGAAGCTCTAGAGGCATGCAAACTGAATAGTCCAGATGTAGTTTTAATGGATATAAGGATGCCTCAATGTGATGGAGTTACAGGAACTAAACTTATCAAGGAACAGTTTAATAATATAAAGATTCTCATCTTAACGACTTTCAATGATGTAGAATATATTCAAGAAGCATTGAAGTATGGGGCATCCGGATATATACTTAAAGATAGTGATTACGACTTAATATATGAGGGAATAAAGGCATGTATAAAAGGTACAATAGTAATCAATCAAGAAGTTGCTAATAAAATGCTAGGATCAGGACTAAAAACTAATAAAAAGAATTTAGAAGATGTAAAAATCAGATACAATTTAAATTCTAAAGAAATTAATATTATAAAAGAAATAGCAAATGGACTATCTAATAAGGAAATAGGAGAGAGGTTATTTCTATCAGAAGGAACTATTAAGAATAATATAAGTAATATATTATCAAAATTATCGTTAAGAGATAGAACACAATTGACTATATTTGCATTTAAAAATGATATAGCAGATGAATAGTGACTTAAGTAACTGATTATAGTTACTTAGGATAATAGTAAATCCCCTTTTAGTATTTTAAAATATTATTAAAGTACTAAAGGGGGATTTTTTTATGAATTATATAGAAGTTAAAAATATTACAAAAAGATTTGATGATAAGTTGGTTTTAGATAATATATCCTTTAATATCGAAGAAGGAGATATATTTGGTTTAATAGGACCTAATGGAGCAGGAAAATCTACATTAATAAATATAATTACTGGATTATTAAAAAGTAATGGTGGAGAAGTAAATATAGGTGGATATTCTATAGAGAAGCAACCACTAGATGCTAAGGGGCTAATAGGACTTGTACCTCAGGAGCTAGCTCTTATGGAAGAATTAACTGCCTATGATAACTTAGAATACTTTGGTGCCTTTTATGGGTTGGGTGGAAAGCTACTAAAGGAAAGAATTGAAGAAGCTTTAGTGGTGACTGGATTAGTAGATAAGAGGAAGGAAAAAGTCAAAAAATTCTCAGGAGGAATGAAAAGAAGATTAAATCTAGCTGTAGCTATAATGCATAAACCAAAAGTATTAATTATGGACGAACCTACAGTAGGAGTTGATCCTCAATCAAGAAATTATATATTTGAGTTCATAAAAAGAATCAATAAAGAAAATAAAACAACAGTAATTTACACATCTCACTATATGGAAGAAGTAGAAAACCTGTGTAACAGCATATTTATAATAGATTTAGGGAAAGAAATAGCATCTGGATCAAAATCTGTCATAAAGGCTATGTCTAGTGAAAATGGAACAATAAAATTAAAAATAGATGATTATAACGAGGAGTTTATAGTTAAAATAAAGGAATTAAAAGGGGTAAAAGATTGTTTTAGAGAAGAAGATAATATAAAAATATTAGTTAGAGAATTAGTTTTTAAAATAGAAGATTTATTGAATTTAGTAAGCAAAGAAGGAAAGAAAATAAAGTATTTAAATATAGAAGAAGCATCTTTAGAAGAGGTCTTTCTAGCACTTACTGGCAAGAAATTAAGGGATTAGGAGGGCTAAAAATGAAAGTAAAAGCTACTATAAAAGTTACTGTTAAAGCGTTACTGGCACAATGGAAGCAAGTATTACTAATGTATGCAGCATTTCCATTACTGTTAATAGGGGTAATGGGGTATTTTCAAAGAGACTTATACAAGCCTGAGACAAAAATAGATGCGATAAATATTTCTATAGTAGATGAAGATAAAAGCGATGTATCTAAAAATTTTATAAGTTTACTAAGTTCTGATGAATTGAAAAATCTGTTTAATATATCTGACAATGGAGATTATATAATTAATATTCCTAAAAATTATGAAAAAGATTTACTCCAGCTTAAAGATACTACAATTACTATAGATGAAAAAAATAGAGTATCAAGACAAAATGAAGTAATAATAAAGTCATTAATAGAGCAATATGGAAAAAGCTTAACGGAATCTTTAATAGTAAATAATAATATGGATTTAAGAGATAATGAAGAAATAATAAATAAAATAACAGCAACATTAAAATCAATAAATGAAACAACTTCTATAAAAAGCAATAAAATAGAAGCTGAAAGAGTTCTTACATCCTTTGAGAACCAATCTGCATCTATGATGACTTTTATGCTTTTTACTATAATTATGGGCTGTGTTGCAGGATATCATCTAGATAAAGAAAATGGAAGTTTTAAACGATTGATGTCTACAGCAATAACTAAACAAACATTTTTTAAACTTGATTTATTAATATTTTTTATGTCTAGCTTTGTATATGGAAGTATATATGTTATAGTTTCTAGAATTGCAGGGTTTGCATTTAAAGGAGTATCTTTGATTAATATAATAGTTTTATTATCAGTACAAAGCATACTTATAACTGCACTGTCAGGATTGATAATTGCATTTTTAAGCAAAAAGGTCTCACAGATAGTAATAATTCTGTTTATGTATTTTCAAATTATATTTGGTGGAGGATTTATACCGCTAAAGGAAATATCTAATAAAGTATTTTTAACTATAGCTAAGTTCTCACCTGGGGATATAATTACAGATGCATATAGAAAATGTATGCTGTTTAATTCTATTAAGGATATCTCTACTGAATTAATATTGATGTTAGCAATATCAATAGCTGCATATTTAATAAGTATAACTAAAGTAAGACTTAGATGGGAGGAATAGTGGATGAAATTTATTAGAATGGTATTAGTAAATTGTAAAAAATACATCAGGGATTATGCCAATATAGTAATGATGTTTGTAGTTCCCATAGTCTGTGTAGGAATGGTAAATGTGTTAGCTGGCAAAGGTAGTAGTGGATTAGATATAAAGGCAGCTATAGTAAATTTAGATAAAGGTGATTTAGGGAATAAGCTAATAGAAGATTTAGATGTAAATAGCATATATTCTGATAAGGATAAGGCTCTAGAAGATTTAAAAAAATATGAATCTATAGCTGTGTATGAAATTCCAGAGAATTTCACTGAAAATATAAATAAAGGAATTAAGCCTATAGTTAATTCTTATAAGATCGAAGAGGGAAATAGTACTTTAATATTTGAATCTAAGCTTGAGAAAGATATAAATAATCTAATGAAGATAAAATTGTTTAAAGATAATAATGTAATAAATGAGGAAAGTGAATTAGATAAGAATATAGTAAATGTAGAATATAATATGCACAAAGGGTTGTTATCAACTGAGTCATTTATGCCTATAGTTTTAATAATATTCTTTTTAGTAACATTTTCTGCAAATATAACTGTTGACTTATTAAGACTTAGAAAACAGAGAATATTAGAAAGATTTTTAACTACAAATAATAGAGGATATGAAATAATGGGAAGTATTTATATTTCTATGTGGTTAGTGCAGATAATTTTCTATACAGCTTCATTTGTAGTTCTTAATACTATATTTAAATATAATTTTGAGAATTTTGGGATACTGCTTTTAAATATTTCATTGATGAGTTTGGTATCTATAAGTTTAGGTATAATGATTAGTAGATTGTTTAAAAATGAAGGTGTGGCAAGCTTGGTAGTTTATTTGACATCACTACTAATGTTCTTTGTATATATTAATACTATAGAGTCAGGTGGAAAGTCAGAAGGAATTATGGCGACATTAGCTAAGTTCACACCATTTTATTGGTCATTAAGAAGTATAGAAAAATCTGTATTGTTTCCAAATGTGTTTATTTTATTATTGTTTGCATTAATATTCTTTAGTGCAGGAAGTATTAAATATTCAAATTTTGCTAAAAAAATTAATTAATTAAGAGGGTGACTAATATTTTTAAATTAGTCATCCTTAAATTTCTATTAAAAAAATGTTGACATTACATAAGCTCGTTGATATAATACTAATTGTTGTAACATACGGAGAGATGGTCGAGTTGGTTTAAGGCACCGGTCTTGAAAACCGGCGTACGTGTGAGCGTACCGTGGGTTCGAATCCCACTTTCTCCGCCATTATAATTTAAAGATATTTTCAGCTTGGAGAAATACTCAAGTGGCTGAAGAGGCGCCCCTGCTAAGGGCGTAGGTTGGGCAACCGGCGCCCGGGTTCAAATCCCGGTTTCTCCGCCAAAAATACACTGATATTTATATCAGTGTATTTTTTTGTTATAATATTTATAATTACATTCCTGTTAATTTTAAAATATTTATAAGATATATTAGGAGTAAAGAGATGAGAGAAAATATTATAAAGCATAAATCAAGAGACTTTAAAGAATTGTCATTATATAAATGGGAACCAGAAAATAAAGAGAATATAAAAGGAATAGTTCAAATAGTTCATGGATCCTGTGAACATTCAGGGAGATACAGAGATTTTAGTAGTTTTTTAGTTCAAAATGGATATGTAGTTTATTCTAATGATCATAGAGGACATGGATTGACAGCAGAAAGTGAAGAGGAGTTAGGTTTTATTGCGGATAAAAATGGATGGAAAGTTTTAGTTGAAGATGTTTTAGAAATAAATAAACTAATAACTAATGATTACCCTAACTTACCTATATTTATGATTGGTCATAGCATGGGTTCTTTTATAGCGAGGCATTACGCTACTTTATATGGAAACACTATAAAGGGAGTCGTGTTAAGTGGTACAGCTCATAATAATAGATTACTTTTAAAGTTTGCGATAACACTTTCTGATATATATATAAAAATACATGGAAACAGATACAGAAGTAAGTTCATAAATTATTTAACTTATGGAGCTTTTAATAGAAAAGTAAGCAGCCATAGAACAAAATATGATTGGATTTGTATAGATGAAAAAGTAGTAGATGAATATGAAAAAGATGTTTATTGCGGATATATATTCACTAGTAATGCCTTTAAAGAAATGTTTAGAGGGCTTTATTATATAACAAACATTAAAAATATAAGAAAGACACCAAAAGATCTTCCTATATTATTATTATCAGGTAAAAAAGATGTAGTAGGAAATGAAGGTAAGATGGTTATTGAATGTTATGAAAAATATAAAGAAGCAGGAATAGAGGACTTAGATATAAAGTTATATGAGAAAATGAGGCATGAGATATTAAATGAAATAGGAAAAAAAGAGGTATATGAGGATATACTAAGCTGGATCAGAAAACATTTAACTATTGACTAATACTATGTTGGTTGATATAATAAATTTTGTGAAAAATGGAGAGATGGTCGAGTTGGTTTAAGGCACCGGTCTTGAAAACCGGCGTACGTGTGAGCGTACCGTGGGTTCGAATCCCACTTTCTCCGCCATTATAACTTAAAGATATTTTCAGCTTGGAGAAATACTCAAGTGGCTGAAGAGGCGCCCCTGCTAAGGGCGTAGGTCGGGCAACCGGCGCCCGGGTTCAAATCCCGGTTTCTCCGCCAAAGAACAATTTTAAATTGTTCTTTTTTTATTTATAAAAAAAGTGTGATTTAAGTTATTTTGTACTTAAGAACTCTCTCATAAAGAAAATAAAAAAGTAAGAGAACAATAATATAATGATAGATATTTTAAATAGATTTAAAAACATTAATTAATATAGTCACAGAAGTACATTGAGATAAATATATAAGAAGAATATAATATTAATGGTCAGTTAAAATTTGCTAGTAAGAAGGTGGGATATTGCTAAAGGGTGATAAAGTTTATTTAAGGTTAGTAGAGAAAAAAGATGTAAGTAGAATTTATAATATATGTTCTGAGCCAGAGGTTAGAGAGTATGATGGTGGGCAGTCTACATTACCACCTTTACAGTATATGCTTAAGCATTTTGATGATATGTTTAATATTGAAAGAAAAAGACTTTCTATAATAAATGAAAAAGATGTTTTAGTAGGGTATATAACTTATAAGGAAATAAAAGATACTTTAGATGTGTATTCTATAGGGATAACTATAGGAAGTAAGTTCTGGGGACGAGGATATGGAAAAGACTCTATAAAAACGTTAGTGGATTATTTATTTGTGAATAATAATGCTCATAGAGTAGAATTAGAGGTTGTGGATTATAACCTAAGAGCAATAAGATGTTATCTTTCTTGTGGTTTTATAGAAGAGGGACGCAAAAGAAAAAGATATTTCTTTCAAGGAAAATATAGCGATACAGTTATGATGAGTATTTTGAGAGATGAATATTTAAAATAATATAGAGAGAAAACCTAAGATTATAATTAAATCTATATATCTTAGGTTTTTTTATTTTTTGAAATAAATAATGAAAACGTATTGACTAACATATACGTACAAGCTATAATTAAAACATAGAGAACTTGTACGTATATGTTTAGATTGCAAAAAGTTTTCTGTTTCTGGAATTATAAATATTTTAGGGGGTTTTTTTAATGGGTAAATTTCAAAATGATGCTCAAGAGTTATTAGCACTTGTTGGTGGAAAAGAGAACATATCAGCAGTAACTCATTGTGCTACAAGAATGCGTTTTGTTCTAGTAGATCCTAAAAAGGCAGATGTAAAATCTATTGAAGCTTTAAAGAGTGTGAAAGGCACATTCACTCAAGCAGGACAGTTTCAAGTTATCATAGGTAATGAAGTTTCAACTTTTTACAACGACTTTGCAGCAATAGCAGGAATAGACGGCGTAAGTAAAGATCAAGTAAAATCAGTTGCTAAGGGAAATATGAATGTTTTCCAAAGATTATTAGCTGATTTAGCAGAAATATTTGCACCACTTATACCAGCTCTTGTAGTTGGAGGTTTGATATTAGGTTTCCGTAATGTAATAGGTGATATAAAACTTCTAGAGGGAGGTACTAAAAGTTTAGTTGAAGTATCTCAGTTCTGGGCAGGAACTCATGCATTCTTATGGCTTATTGGAGAAGCTATATTTCACTTCTTACCAGTAGGAATCACTTGGTCAATATCTAAAAAGATGGGCACAACTCAAATATTAGGAATTGTATTAGGTATTACTTTAGTTTCACCTCAGCTTTTAAATGCTTATGGAGTGGCTGGAGCTACAGAAATTCCTTTCTGGGATTTTGGTTTTGCAAAAGTTCAGATGATAGGATACCAAGCACAAGTAATTCCAGCTATGCTTGCAGGATTTGTTTTAGTCTTCTTGGAAAAGAATATACGTAAAGTAGTTCCTGAATATATATCTATGATAGTAGTTCCATTTTTAGCATTAGTACCAACAGTTTTAATAGCTCATACTGTATTAGGTCCAATAGGTTGGAAAATAGGTTCAGCTATATCAACTGTAGTTTATGCAGGATTAACATCAGGATTAAATTGGTTATTTGCAGCACTATTTGGCTTTGCATATGCACCACTTGTTATAACAGGATTACATCATATGACAAATGCTATAGATATGCAGTTAGTTGCTGAATTTGGAGGAACTAACCTGTGGCCTATGATAGCATTATCCAATATTGCTCAAGGTTCGGCTGTACTAGCTATGATATTCTTAAATAGACATGATGAAGATGAAAAGCAAGTATCTATTCCAGCGGCTATTTCATGTTATTTAGGTGTAACTGAGCCTGCTATGTTTGGTATTAATTTAAAATATGTATATCCTTTCTTCGCAGCAATGATAGGTTCAGCTACAGCGGCAGTAGTTTCAGTAGGAGCTGGCGTTATGGCTAACTCAATAGGTGTTGGAGGACTTCCAGGGATATTATCAATACAGCCTAAATATATGGGGATATTTGCAATAAGTATGCTTATAGCCATAGTAGTACCATTTATACTGACTGTAATATTTAATAAAAATAAAATACTAGCTAAAAAATAATTTGCATTCACAGGAAGGAACCTAATTAGTTCCTTCCTTTAGTACTATAAATTGAAGCATAAGGAGTAAATAAATATGAAGGACTTTAAAAAAAGTGTGTTTTATCAAATATATCCTAAATCTTTTAAAGACTCAAATGGAGATGGGTTTGGGGATATAAAAGGAGTTACTACTAGTTTAGGATATTTAAAAGACTTGGGCGTTGATTATATATGGCTGACACCTTTTTATATATCTCCTCAGAAGGATAATGGATATGATGTTGAGGATTATAAGAGTATAGATAAAAGATTTGGAACTATGGAAGACTTTCAAGAATTAGTAGCTGAATCTAAAAAACTTGATATAGATATAATGTTAGATATGGTTTTTAATCATACTTCAACAGAACATCAATGGTTTAAAAATGCATTAAATGGAGATGAAAAGTATAAAGATTACTATATATTTAAAGCCCCTGTAGATGGAAAAGAACCTACTAACTGGATATCAAAATTTGGGGGAAATACCTGGAAGTATGTAGAAAAGTTTGATGAGTATTATTTACACCTATTTGATAAGACTCAAGCTGATTTAAACTGGGAGAATGAAGCTGTTAGAGAAGAAATATATGATGTTGTTAACTACTGGGTAAAAAAAGGCGTGAAAGGTTTCAGATTAGATGTTATAAATCTAATCTCTAAACCAGAAGAGTTTATAAATGATTATGAAGGTGATGGCCGTAGGTTCTATACAGACGGTCCTAAGATACATGAATATCTAAAGGAACTTAATAGTAATAGTTTTGGGAAAAATAAAGATTTAATCACAGTAGGTGAGATGTCTTCAACAAGTATAGAAAACTGCGTTAGATATTCAAATCCGCAAGAACAGGAATTAGATATGGTGTTTAACTTTCATCATTTAAAAGTAGATTATAAAAATGGTGAAAAGTGGACCTTGATGGATTTTGACTTCATGAAATTAAAGAATCTATTAAATGAATGGCAAATAGGAATGGAAAAAGGATGGAATGCCTTATTTTGGTGTAATCATGATCAGCCTAGAATAGTATCGCGTTTTGGAGATGATAAAAACTATCCTAAGGAATCAGCAAAAATGTTAGCTACAACCCTTCATTTGTTGAGAGGCACTCCCTATATTTATCAAGGAGAAGAAATAGGCATGACAAATGCATATTTTGATAATATAGAGGAATATAGGGATATAGAATCAATTAATTATTATAATATTTTAAAGTCAGAGGGAAAAAGTGAAAAAGAGATAATAAAAATACTACAAGCTAAATCTAGGGATAATTCACGTACACCAATGCAATGGAGTAGTGAAAAAAATTCTGGATTTACAGAAGGGACTCCATGGATACCACTAAGTAAAAGTACAGACATAACGGTTGAAAGTTCTTTAAGAGATGAGGACTCAGTTTATTATCATTATAAGAAGCTAATATCTCTAAGAAAAGAGCATGATATTATAGCTTATGGAAACTATAGACCTATATTAGAAGAAAACTTAAAGATTTTTGGGTATATAAGAAGTTATGAAAATAAGGAACTTATAGTTTTAAATAACTTTTATGGAGAAACTATAGATGTAGATGTAAAAGAATTTGTAGATGAGTATAAGAAGTTAGATATATTAATATCTAATTATAAAGATTCTACTAAAGATTTAAAAAATATTAAACTTAGACCCTATGAATCCATTGCATATATTATTGAAAAATAAATATAAAAGAGTATATTGTTGAGAAGTAAATATAGTCATGTTAAAATATTTATGGTGATAATATATGAATAGTAAATATATAACTCTCTATAATAAAATTATAGAAAAAATAGAACAAGGAAGTTATCCTCCTAGTTCAAAACTTCCATCGGAAAATGAGTTGATGGAAAAATATAAATTCTCTAGAGATACAGTGAGAAAAGCACTGAATATGCTTGAACACAATGGATATATAAATAAGGTAAAAGGTAAAGGCTCCTTTGTCCTAGATATTAATAGGCATAAATTTCCGGTATCTGGCTTAATAAGCTTTAAGGAAATGGCTGAAAGTATGGAGGGGGAGTCTAAAACCTTAGTTAAAAATTTAGAACTAACTAAAGGTGATAAATTTTTAAGAAATAAGCTAGTTTTAGAAGATGATGAAAAGCTCTGGAAGGTTGTCAGAGTAAGAGAAATTGGTGGTAAAAAAATTATATTAGATAAAGACCACTTTAATAGTACATATATTCCAGAATTAACTGAAGAGATATGTAGTAACTCTATATATGACTACATAGAAAAAGAGCTGGGGCTAAAGATAGGATTTGCAAAAAAAGAGATAACAGTTAGATCGAGCTCAGAAGAAGACATAGAACATTTAGACTTAGAAGGATATGATATGATAGTAGTAGTAGATACCATGGTTTATTTACAAGATGGAACTCTATTTCAATACACAGAATCAAGACATAGACCTGATAAATTTAAATTTGTAGACTTTGCTAGAAGAGCTTATTAATATTGTTCTAAAAGATTCCTAAAAAGGTAATAATCTTTGTTAGGAGTCTTTTTTTATTCTTTAGGAAATTATACACATTATTGCTGTAGAAGCTTTTTCAGCTTCATGAAATTCATTTATTAGATATGAACTAACCCTAAAGAATAAAAAATAAGAAAATTGAGCTCCTGCCATTTTTTCCTCACATGCGTTTGGAAAGGCAGATGAGCAAAAAAAGTCGACGGCTCATAATCGCCTTGACGACTTTTTTACTTTATAATAATATATAATGACAAATTTAAGGAGAAATTTTCTATGGGTATTAGGTTTGTATATGGTAGATCTGGAGCTGGAAAGACTCATTTTTGTCTTCAAGCTATAAAAAAGAGAATAGATGAAAATAAAGAAGGAAAGTTTATACTAATAGTTCCTGAACAATTTACATTTAGAGCTGAAAATGCATTACTAAATCAAGTTGGAGAGAGAGCCTTACTTAAAACAGAAGTATTAAGCTTTAAAAGGATGGCTCAAAGAGTTTTTTCAGAATGTGGTGGATTAACTATTAGGAAGATGCAGGATTCAGGAAAAGCTATGATAATATATAAGGTTCTTCAAGAAATAGAAAAAGAACTTAAGATATTTAATAAAGCATCTAAGCAAAATGGATTTATAGATATTATAGATAAGACCATAACTGAATTTAAAAAGTATAATATTACCCCGGAAATATTGGAGGAAATATCAAAGGACTTAAGCGATGAAAATTTAGAGTTAAAATATAAGCTTATAGATTTAGAAAAGATATATTTACGTTTTAACGAAGTTTTACATGAAAATTATATTGATACAGATGATGAACTTACTATGTTATCTACTAAGTTAGAGGATTGTAAGCTATATGATAAAACAGAAATTTGGATAGATGAATTTACAACATTTACGCCTCAGCAGTTAGACATAATAAAAACTATTTCTAAAAAAGCTAAGAGAGTAAATATAACCTTAGTAGGCGATGAATGGAACCCTAAAGAAGAGGTTGAATCTACAGATTTATTTAATGTAACTAAAAGTACAGAAAAGAGAATTCTTAAGATTATGGAGGAGAATAGGATTCCTTTTGATGGAGTTATAAATGTTAATGATGGAACTCCATACAAGTTAAGGGGTTCTAAGGAACTAGCCCATCTTGAAAAATACTTTTACTCATATCCCTTTAACGAGTTTAAAAACAAAATAGAAGGCTTAAGTATATATAAGGCTTCTAATAGTTATGAGGAGATTCAAACTATCGCTAAAAATATTAAAGAATATGTTAGAGATAAAGGATATAGGTATAAAGATATATCCATAGTTTGTAGAAATATTGATGACTATGAAAAAATAACCTCAGTTATATTTAACGAATACGAAATTCCTTATTACATTGATAAAAAAAGAGATATATTAAATAATCCTTTTGTGGTTTTAGTTACATCTCTGTTTGAAGTTTATAATAAAAACTGGAATTATGAGAGCTTATTTAAGTATCTAAAAACAGGTCTTACAGGTCTTGAAACTAAGTATATAGATATAATAGAAAATTATGTCCTTGCTTATGGTGTAAATAAAAAACATTGGTTATCAGAAGAGGACTGGAATTATTATCCCTTAGGCTTCACCAATGAGAATGAGCAAGATGAGAATATGAAAATACTTATAAATGAGATTAAAGATGAGGTGAAAAGGCCTCTTATAAGCTTTTATAATAAAACTAAGGGAGAAAAGAAAGTAAGAGAAATATGTGAAGCTATTTATGACTTCTTAACTGAGATAAACGCAGTAAGCAGGGTATCAAGTTGGATAGACAAGTTTAATGAAGAAGGAATTCAAGATAAGGAAAAAGAATATTCTCAAATTCTTTCTATAGTAATGGAAGTTTTAGATCAAGCTGTAGATGTAATGGGAAATGAGAAAATGGATATAAAGAAATTCTCGAAAGTATTAACTGGAGGTTTTGAGAAATATGAATTAGGACTTATCCCACTATCTTTAGATGAGGTAACAGTAGGTGACATAACAAGGGTCAGAAGTAAAGAGGTAAGGATTTTATTTTTAATAGGAGTTAACGATGGGGTTATTCCAGCTACTACTAAAGATGAAGGAATATTGTCTGATAGAGATAGAGAGTTATTAAAAAATAAAGGGGTAACTTTAGCATCTGATTCAAAAGCAAAAGCATTTGAAGAGCAACTATTAGTTTATACAGCTCTAACAATATCAAGTGAAAGATTAATAATAACCTATCCCATGGCAGATTTTGAAGGAAAGTCCTTAAGGCCTTCAATAATAATACCTAGAATAAAAAAATTATTCCCTAAATTAATTGAGGATAGTGATATAAGCAAAAAGGTTCAAGCTTTTGATAAAATAGTTGCGCCTATTCCTACTTTTAATGAACTTATAGGAGCAGTAAGAAAAGACTATGATGAAGAGGTTGTAGAAGAATATTGGGGAGAGGTTTATAGCTGGTACAAGAAAGAGGATAAGTGGAAGCAAAAAGCTAAAAATCTTGAAAGAGCTTTAAATTATACAAATCAAGATGAAGATTTACCTAAAGATAAAGCTAGAAAGATATACTCCTCCCAAAATGGAAAACTTCTATTTTCAGTTTCTAGGCTTGAAAAATATGCTCAGTGCCCATTTTCTTATTATGTTCAATATGGATTAAAAGCAAAAGATAGAAAGATATATGAGTTTTCAGCGCCAGATTTGGGTTCCTTTATGCACGAGATATTAGATGGGTTTACTACTTACGTAAGAGATAAGAAGATAAACTGGAGTGAACTAGATAAGGATAAGTGTAGCAATATAATTTCTATGCTTGTAGATAAAAAACTAGATGAAAATCAAGGGTTCATATTAAATAGTTCAAAAAGATATAAGTATTTTACAGATAGATTTAAAAGGATATTATCTAAATCTGTATCAGCAGTATCTGAGCATATGAAAAGAAGTACGTTTGAAATCTATAAAAATGAGTTTGAGTTCTCAAGTTTTAAGGATGCAGAACCTATAAAAATCAAACTTGATGATGGGGAAGAAGTATCTTTAGTAGGAAGAGTTGATAGAGTTGATGTAGCGGATATAGATGGAGAAAGCTATATTAGGGTTATTGATTATAAGTCAGGTAGTAAGAAATTTGACTTAACAAAGCTTTATCATGGACTTCAGATTCAATTATTAGTATATTTAGACGCTTTAATAAAGAATTCTAAGTATTTCTTAAATAAAAGTACGCTTCCAGGAGCTATATTGTACTTTAGGATAGATGATCCACTTATAGCAGCTGAAAAGAGAATAACTGAGGAAGAGATACAAAAGAAGGTCCTATCCTCCTTTAAAATGGATGGATTAGTGCTTAAAGATCCTAAGATAATAAAAGCTATGGATAATGATCCAGGACTTTATTCTGTAGTTATACCAGCAGGAATAAAAAAGGATGGAGATGTTTCTTCCACAAGCTCAGTTGCTACTGAAGAGCAATTTGAAACCTTAAGGAAGTATGTCAACTATAAGATAAAAGAAATATGTTCAGATATGCTTAAAGGTAACATAAAGATAAATCCTGCTAAAGAGAGTAATTTTGCTTATTGTGATTTTTGTGATTACTCATCAGTATGCCAGTTTGATACTAGTTTAAAGGATAATAAATATAAGCTAATTAAGTTAAAGAAAAAAGAAGAAGTATGGCAAGAAATGCAGGAAGATATAAAAAAGAATGAAGAAGGAGGGGAAAAGTGATGGCAACTAAATGGACAGAAGAACAGCTTCAGGCTATTAATACTAGAGACTGTAACCTTTTAGTAGCAGCAGCTGCTGGTTCAGGTAAAACAGCTGTTTTGGTTGAGAGAATAATAAAAATAATAACGGATAAAGAAAATCCAGTTGATATTGATAAACTATTAGTTGTTACTTTTACCTCAGCAGCAGCTGGAGAAATGAGAGAAAGAATAGCTGATGCCATATCTAAAGAGTTAGAGAAGGAACCTAACTCTAAAAACCTTCAAAGGCAACTAACATTATTAAGTAAAGCAAACATAACTACCATGCACTCTTTTTGTTTAGATACAATAAAAAACAACTTTCATCATATAGATTTAGACCCAGCCTTTAGAATAAGCGATGATACTGAAGGAACTTTAATGAAGCTTGAAACTTTAACAGAGCTTTTTGAAGAAAAGTATGACCAGGAGAATAAAGAATTTATAATTCTTCTAGATGCCTATGGAAGTGGTAAAGATGATAAAAAACTACAAGAATTAGTTTTAAATCTCTATGAGTTTTCAATGAGTGGTCCTTGGCCAGAAAACTGGCTAAAAGAGAAATCAGAAGATTTTAATATATATAGTGAAGAGGAGTTAGAAAACACTCCTTGGATAAAGGTATTAAAGGAATCAGTACTTCTTGAACTAAACAGTCTTATAAAAAATCTCTATATAGCGTTAGACCTAGCTGAAAACAGCGGAGGGTTAGAACCTTATGGTGAAAATCTTAATGATGATATTAATATTCTTAATAATATAAAAGTGAGTTTAGAGGAAGGTTCCTTAAAAGATATACACCTAAGAATAAGCTTAGTAAAATTTTCAACTCTTAAAAGAGTTCTGGCTAAAAATGTTGAAGATCCAGACACTCAAGAAAGAGTAAAAAAGATAAGAGATGAAGTGAAAAAATCCATATCAAAAATGGGAGATGGGGCCTTTAATGTAGCTCCAGAAGAAATACTCGAAGGGTTAAAACTTCTATATCCTCTTATGAAGTCTCTTTCTAACTTAGTAATAGACTTTAAGAATAGATATGAAGCTAAAAAAAGAGAAAGAGGAGTTTTAGACTTTAATGACCTAGAACATTTATGTTTAAAAATTCTTATAGATGAGGAAGAGGGAGAAACAAAACCTTCTTCAGTCGCAAGTTCTTTAAGAGAGAAGTTTAATGAAGTTCTTGTAGATGAATATCAAGATTCTAACAATGTACAAGAAACCATAATAAATCTTGTTTCTAGAAAGGAATTAGAAAATCCTAATGTGTTTATGGTTGGAGATGTAAAACAGAGTATATATAGGTTTAGGCAAGCAAAACCAGAGCTTTTCTTAGAGAAATATAATAGCTATGGAACTGAGGATACAGATAAAAATAGAAAAATAATGCTCTATAAAAATTTTAGAAGTAGAGAAGAAGTTATAAATGGAGTTAATTTTATATTCACTCAGCTTATGTCAACTACTGTGGGAGAGCTTGAATATGATGAGAAAGAAGCTTTAAATTTAGGAGCTAGCTATTCATATCCTGAAGAAGAAGGGGTACAGGTAGCTGGAGATATTGAACTTCATATAATAGATAAAAGTGGAGAAGAAGAAAAAGAAGAATATGAAGTTACAGAAGAAATAGAGATTGATTCTGAGGAAGAAGAGGATTTAACAGCAGTTCAAATAGAAGCAAGAATCGTGGGAAGCAGAATTAATAATCTTATGAATCCTAAGGACGGAAGTATATATAAGGTTTTAGATAAGGGCACTGGAGAATATAGAAAAATAAGATTTAAGGATATAGTAATTCTTTTAAGAGCAACTAAAAACTGGGCTGACACTTTCTTAGAGGAACTTGGAGCTATGGGTATACCAATCTATGCTGATACTGGAAGTGGATATTTTGAAACCATAGAAATAAGAACTATACTTTCTGTACTTCAAGTTATAGACAATCCACTACAAGATGTTCCTATAATATCGACATTAAGAAGTCCTATATTTTCTTTTACAGCGGAAGAACTTGCAGATTTAAGAATCATAGGAGAAGAAGATTATTACTTTGAAACCATAGAAAAAATAGCTTTAGGGGAAAAAGAAGTAAATCAAAGCCTAAAGGAAAAATGTATCTATTTTATAAATAACATAAGACGTTGGAGAGAAAAGGCGATATATACTCCTATAGATGAGTTTATATGGTATTTATACATGGATACCTCTTACTATGGATATGTAGGAGCTATGAGTAATGGAATACAAAGGCAAGCTAACTTAAGAATATTATTCCAAAGGGCTAGGCAATTTGAAAGAACCAGCTTTAAAGGATTATTTAATTTTATAAACTTCATTCATAGACTTAGAAGCTCATCTGGTGATATGGGAAGTGCTAAAATTCTTGGTGAAAATGAAGATGTAGTAAGAATAATGAGTATTCATAAAAGTAAGGGTCTTGAGTTTCCTGTAGTATTTTTAAGTGGTTGTGGAAAACAATTTAATCTTATGGATTTAAATAAAGAGGTTCTTTTCCATGAGGATTTAGGATTTGGCCCTCAGGTTATAGATGTAGAAAGAAGAGTATCCTATCCATCTATAGCTAAAAATGCTATAAAGAAAAAGTTCTTAGTAGAAGCCTTATCAGAGGAAATGAGAATACTTTATGTAGCCTTAACTAGAGCTAAGGAAAAGCTTATAATAACAGGAGCTACAACTAATTTTGATAGAAGTGTAGATAAGTGGAGAAGGTCAACAGCCTTAGGGGATAATAAAATATCTCCATCAGAAGTACTTAAGAAAAGAAGCTTTTTAGATTGGATAGCCTTAGCTTTATGTAGACATAAGGATGGTGGTATATTGAGAGGCGAAAATAGCTTTGTGGAAAACTTAAGCCTTGATAATTCTCACTGGAATATAAACCTGTGGAGAAAATCTCAAATGCCTGTGGAAGAAAATTTTATTGCTGTGGATAAAAATGAAGAAAAAGAATTGTTTATAAATAAGGAATATAAATCAATAAATAAAGAGATAGAAAGAAGACTAGGCTTTAAGTATAAGTATAGAGAGTCGTCTTTACTTCCTTCAAATATATCAGTATCTGATTTAAAGAAAAGAGCTTATGAGGATTTACAAGAAGAAGCTACTTATGATGTATTTAAGGTTGAGAAAGTAATAAAACCAGTATTTTTGCAAGAAGAGAGAGGGTTATCACCAGCTGAAAGAGGTACAATAGTTCACTTCTTTATGCAGAAGTTAGAGTTAGGAAAAAGTAATTCATACAGTGATATAAAAGAACAAATAGAAGAATTAATAGCAAGAGACTTACTAAGAGAAGATGAAAGTAAAGTAATAAACATAAAGAAAATCCTAAACTTTATGAATAGTAATTTAGGGCAGAGAATGAAGAGAGCTTTTGAAGAAGGTAGAGAAGTAAATAGGGAGTTAGCTTTCTATACAGAAATAAGTGCCTTAAATTTTGATAAAACTCTTCCTAGAGAATATGAAACTGAGAGGGTTAGACTTCAGGGAGTAATAGATGCCTATTTTGAAGAAGAGGATGGAATAATTCTTCTAGACTATAAAACAGATTATGTTGGAGAAAAAGGTGTAGAGGAAATAATAGATAGGTATAGATTACAGTTAGACTACTATGAAGAAGCTTTAGAAAAAATAACAGGTAAAAAAGTTAAAGAAAGATATCTATATTTATTTAACAAAGATAAAGAAGTTAAGATATAAAAGGTAAACCCTTAGGAGTAAAATTACTCCTAAGGGTTTGTTTTATCATTTATATAATCTCTAGCTAAAACTAATAAATCAGTTTCATTGTTTAAGTTAGGTTCATCTATAACTTTGTTCATAAGATAATCAATTATTTCTCCAACTATTTTTCCAGGCTTTATATTTAAGGATTTCATTAATATGTTTCCATTTATATTTAAAGAAGATTTATCCAAAGGTTCATCTGCTTCTAAAATTTCTTTTGTTTTTTCTTTAGTAGACTCCAAAGCTTCTAAAGCTATAAATGGAGGTGCAGAAGATAAGATGTCTGCTTTTTGTAATTCATATAAATCAAATATAAGATCTTTTCCTACTCGATTAATTAACCTTTTAATAGCCGCGGATTTGGGTTTAAAAAGTATACTCATATGTTCTCTAACAAGGGTAGAAACCTTGACTATAGTATCATTATCAAAGGATAGGCCTTTTAGTATATTTTTAGATAAATCTTTTCCTACCTTTTGATGTTCATAAAAATGTCCTATACCATCTTCTCCTATAAAAAAGCATTGTGGTTTAGCTATATCATGAAAAAGGGCAGCTAATCTTAAGGTTAAATTATTAGGAACTTTTTCTACAACAGAAAGAGTGTGCTCAAATATATCTTTATCATGATAAGGCGTTTTTTGGTCAAAACCAACAGCCTTTTGAAGCTCAGGAAGTATATATTTAAGTATACCTGTAGAGTTTAAAAGTCTAAATCCCTTAGCAGGATTAGGTGAAGTTAGGATTTTACAAAGTTCATCTCGTATTCTTTCAGAGCTTATATTTAAAATAAGAGAACTATTTTTTTCTATAGCTTTTAGTGTTTTTAATTCTATATTAAAGTTAAGCTGACAGGAAAAACGTATAGCTCTAAGCATTCTTAAAGCATCTTCATTAAAGCGCTTATCAGCATCACCTACAGCTTTAATAAGTTTTGAGGATAAGTCCTCTGTGCCATTAAAAAAGTCCTGTAGACCATCTTTATTGTTATAAGCTAAAGCATTTATCGTAAAGTCTCTTCTAGATAGATCATCTTTAAGTGAAGAAACAAACTGAACATCTTCAGGTCTTCGATTATCTTTATAATCACCATCAATTCTATAGGTTGTAACTTCGTATGGAGTATCATTAATTAAAACAGTTACTGTTCCGTGTTTTAAACCAGTAGGTATTGTTTTTGAAAATGATGACATTACCTGCTCAGGTAGAGCATTAGTTGTTATATCATAGTCCTTAGGTTTTGTATCTAAAAGAATATCTCTAACACATCCTCCAACTAAAAAAGCTTCATAATTATTTTTAGTTAATGTATCTATAACATATTGAACATCTTTAGGATAAAAAATAACCATATAAATCACCTCAATTAATTTTACTACAAAAATAAAAACATTAAATAAAAAAAGGAGCTATTGCACTAATTTCTTAGTGCGATAGCTCTAGATGGTATTTCTACTAAATTCAAATAAGTCCAAGTGGGAGGCATTCTGATTAAGATAGAGATCTAATAGCATCTTTGCTCCAAAGGTTGAATATAAAATTCCATTAGAACCGTAGCCTAAGCAAAAATAGTGATTTGGAAAGTCTTGATTTTCTCCTATTATAGGAAGACTATCATTTGTATCATCAAATACACCATTAAATTGGAATTCAATCTTAAAATCTTTAGGAGAACAGAGCAAATCTCTTAATCTCTTTTCTAGTATTAGATATTTTTTAGAATTTAATTCATCATTATATTCTAAATTATCTATGTCCTCTCCGCCTATTAATATCCTACCATCTACAGTTGGTCTAAGGTATGTATAAGGATCACTCATATCTCTAACTATAGAGTTTTTATACCAAACCTCTTCGTTTTCATTTAGAAATTTTGTTGTACTAATAGTAAAACTTCTAGTTAATTTTTGATTAGGTATATGATAATCTTCTATAGCCTCGTAACCAGTAGCAATAATAACTTTTTTTGCATTTATTTTGGCTTTAGGGGTATTTACTAAAACACCTGTATAAAGAGCTTTTATATTATCTACAGGAGTATGTTCAAAAACTCTAGCCCCATTATCAAAAGCATTTCTTATTAAAGCATTTATTAATTTGTAAGGATCAACTATTCCAGAACCTTCGTGAGAAAGTATTCCTGAATAAATTGGGAAAGGAAAATAATCTCTAGAATTATTGAAGTCTATATATTGAACATCAAATCCAGCAGATTTTCTAAGATTATATTCATTTCTTAATGCCTGTGAATGTGCAGGTTTATTAGTATAAAGTAAAGAGGGAACAGCTTTAAAGTCACAATCAATATTTAATTCATTTATTATATCTTTTAGATCATTAAAAGCTTGAAGGGTTTCAGCAAAAGCCTCAAAAGCTTTTTCTTTTCCTAACTGACTACTTAAACCTGAAATGTTTGAATCAATTTCATATTGAAGAATAGAGGTAGAACAAGAACTACTGCTGTAACCAAGAATATTTGATTCAAGTAGAACAGTTTTTATACCTGCCTTAGCAAAGTAATAACAACATAAAGCTCCAGATATTCCTCCACCAACAATAACAACATCACAATCAATATTTTCATTTAAACTTGGATAATGATAACTTATTGGATTTACACTGGTCCAAATTGGATTATCACCTATGGTTTTCATATAATCAACTCCTATCATTAAAACTTATCTATATATTAGTTACCATAAGATAGAGGGTTTATGCTAAAGTATCTAAGTAAGTTATTCAAAAAAATGTAGAAGTCTATTTAATTGTTTTTAAACAAGTATTAGTTAAGCATTTACCTAAGATAATTTATATTATGAATGTACAATTGTACAGATGTACAGGTGTAAGATTTTACAATTGTACGATTGTACGATTGTACAGAAAAAGTAAGTGTACAGTTGTACAATTGTATAGAAATTCCTAAAGATATTTAAAAAAGCATATTTTAAAACGCAAATATAAAAAGAAACTAAAAAAGGGCTCAATATATTGAGCCACCTTTTTAGTTAATTATTACCTTAGTTCCCTTTTTAGCATTTTCATATAGCCATTTAGCATTAGCAACATCAAGCCTTATACAGCCATGGGAGGCTGCTTTACCTAAGGTTGTATCTACTATAGTTTTTTTATCTTCAGCGAATGGCAGTGAGTGAAATAAATAGTCTCCCTTAAACTGTACCCAATACTTACCACCCTGCTGATATTTTTCAGAGAAAAACCATTCACCCTTTTCTAAAACTTCAAATATACCAGAAGGAGTATCCTTTCCAGATATACCTGTAGAGGAAGAAAAGGTTTTGTCTAACTTCCAAGAATTTTTAGATCCCTTATAAACATAAGTTTTTTGAGTATTTTTATTAACATATATAAGCATTGATGTTGAACTACTTAGATTTAAGGTATTGATATTACTTGAACTTATTACAGGTAAAGATGCTGATGCAGCCACAGTAGAAGAATTTTTACCTGTTGAGGCAAGATAATTCTTTTTATCGCTTTCATAAGATGCTAGTAAATCCTCTATTTCTTTATCCTGAGATATGTATTCACCTAAGTTGTTATTAATTAAATCAATGGCCTTAGTATAATATTTATCTTCAGCTAATTCTTTACTTTTATCTATTATTGATACTTTATAATTATTAAAAGCTTCTTTTTTATATTCTAATGCTGATTTATAGTTGGAATCAAAAAGAGATACTTTAGAGAAACTATCAATAGCTTCCTTGTATTTCTCATTATTTAAGCTAGCGATTCCATTTTTTAAATTATCTTCGGACTCTTTAATAGTTGGTAAAGAGGTTTTGAATGATTGTATATCTTCATTAAAAAAACCGTAACTTTCTACCTCTTTAACTAAAAATAAAGCTTCATTTTCACCGAGTTCCTTATTGTCATAGGATGATACTACATCATCAAAAAACTGCCTTAAAAATTTCTGTAAATCCCTATTTATTAATAGAGCTTTAACTGGATTATATTTTTGCTGATTAATGATTATATTATTAGCAGAACTATATTGACCATTATTAAATTGAGATCTAAAGGCACTAATTAAGTAGTTATATGAAATAACTGAAGCTACTATAAGGGAGGTAGCCAAGGTAACTAAGGTTAGATATATAAATATAAAACCTTTATTATCCTTTATTAAAGTCTTAAGTGATGATTTTTTACGCATAAGCAGAACCTCCTAATAAAGAATTCTTTAAAAAGTATTACCAAAAATTCTATTAATAATCATTTTATAGCAAATATAGTTATTAATTTTAATATTGGGCAAAATGGTAATAATATAAAAAAAGAATTAAGATTAGGTGAAAATATGAAAAAAATAAATTTTGTTAAAGCGTTTTTTATAAGTATTTTTAAGCCAGGAGAATATTATAATTTAATAAAGGAAAGTCTCGTAAGAGCTTTTATATACATGATATCTATAACTGTTATCACTGGACTTATTAGCTTTACGACACCAGCTAGAGACTATTTAGATTTTATTAATCTTATAGAAGATGAGGTTGGAAATGGTTTTCCTGAGTTTACATTATACAATGGTATTTTAGATGTAAAAGAAAAGGAACCAATAATAATAAAAAAGGCTAAAAAACCTACTATAATAATAGATACTTCAGGAGAAACAACAGAAAGTAAACTGGATGAATATGATAAATGTATTTTAATTTTGAAAGATAAGCTTTTTTATAAAAAAAGTAATATTAATATAGATCAAGCAACTTATGATTTTTTTAAGTGGATTAATTTAGATAAAGAAAAAACACAAGAACTTTTACCTAAGTTAAAAATGGGAGCTTATTTAATTGAATTTGTAACCCCAGTTTTGATGATAGTTTTAAATTTATTTTCAGCATTTATAATATCTTTGGCTGGAGTAATTATTAATGCTTTATTAAGATGGCCGCTAAAATATAGAAATATTTATAAAATGAGTTTATACTCTATTACAACAGGTATAATTTTAGGAGCTATTTTGAGGTTTTTAAATATATCTTTATTATTTACAAATTATATTTATTTGATCATTGGAATTATATATGTTTTTATAGCATTTAAAGGAGTGGTAATTAATATAGAAGATTGATTTAAAGTATAGTATAATAGAAATGATATGGAAATTTAAGGGGGAAACTTTTTATGAAGAAAATGAATGTAGCAGAGAAGTTTATAAAAAGTATTATAGATATAAAAAGTTATTTGGTCTTTTTGAAAGAAAGAACAAGTAAGGCTATAATATATATTTTGTTATTGTCTATAATACTTGGTGGCATTAAAGGATTTAATGTATCTAGAAATATTCAAAAGGCAATAAATGAAACTAAAAATTACCTAACTGAAAATGAAGACACTTTTAAATTAGAAAATGGGGAATTAACCGTTGGGGAAAATCCTATACTTATAAAAGAAGAAGGTGTATTGGTATTGGTTGATACTAGCTATACATATGATTCTTTTGGACAAAAAAATCTATCTGATCTTAATCTAGAAAAATATATAAATTCAGTTTTGATTTTTAAAGATAGAGTTATAATCAACAATAATGGGCAACAAACTGTTCAGAATTTTTCAGATATAACAACTAATATATATCCTAGAGATATAATCAATATATTAAATGCTGCTAGTATAGTATGGATTTTTGTATTGCTTATTTATACAATAGGTGGGTTTATAGGAAACCTACTATGGGCATTAATTATAGCATTAGTTGGAACTGTAGTTAGTTATATTGTTAAGGTGAAAATTAAGTTTAAAGGACTATATAGAATATCCTTATATTCTATTACATTGCCAGTAATAATAGATACTATATTTGTATCTGCAAATGTAAGAGTACCTATGTTTAGCCTTATATTTTTAGCGGTTTCTATGGTTTATATATACCTAGCGTTAAAGCTTATAAAGAAAGAAGTTACAGAAGAGGAATTGTTTATAATAGGTTAAAAAGGAGTATAAATTATGAAAAAGGTTCAAGATAGATTTTTAGAATATGTAAAAATTAATACAACAGCTGATGAAAGTACAGGCACAACTCCAAGTTTTGAAGGTGAATTTGATTTAGCTAAGATTTTAGTTCAAGAATTAAATGATTTAGGGCTTAAGAATGTGGAGATGTGTGAGCATGGATATGTTTATGCAACTTTAGAGGGAAATATAAATAAAAAAGTTCCAGTTATAGGTTTCATAGCTCATATGGATACATCTCCAGATATGACAGGCAAAAATGTAAATCCTCAAATAGTAGAGTATGAAGGCGGAGATATAGTATTAAATGAGGAAAATAATGTGATACTATCTCCAAAAGAATTTCCAGAGTTAAAACTTTATGAAGGAAAAACACTTATAACTACAGATGGAACTACTCTTTTAGGTGCTGATGACAAGGCGGGAATTGCAGAAATCATGACAGCTGTAGAATACTTAATTGAACACCCAGAAATTAAGCACGGGGAAATAAGAATAGCATTTACTCCTGATGAAGAAATAGGAGAAGGAACTAAATTCTTTGATGTTGAAAAATTTGGAGCTAAGTATGCTTACACAATGGATGGCGGAAGAATAGGTGAGCTTGAGTATGAAAACTTTAATGCTGCAAGTGCAAAGGTTATAGTTAAAGGAAGAAATGTTCATCCAGGATATGCTTTTAATAAAATGATAAATTCTATGACTGTAGCAATGGAATATGCGGACCTTCTTCCTAAACATCAAGTTCCAGAAAAAACAGAAGGTTATGATGGATTCTATCATTTAGTTGGAATAGATGGTAGTGTTGAAGAATCAACTTTATCCTATATAATAAGAGACTTCTCACTTGAAGTATATAAGTCAAGGCTTGAGATAATGAAAGAGAAGCAAGCTGTTATAAATAGTAAATATGGAATGGATTTAGTGAAAGTAGAAATAACAGAGAGCTATAGAAATATGAAAGAAAAAATAGATCCTGTTATGTACGTAGTAGATCATGCTAAAAAGGCTATGGAAAGAGCTAGAGTAGAAGTAGATATAAGACCTATAAGAGGTGGCACAGATGGTGCTAGACTTTCATTTATGGGAATACCTACACCAAATATATTTGCTGGTGGAGAGAACTTCCACGGTAAGTATGAATATGTGCCTATAGAATCTATGGAAAAGGCCGTAGAGGTTATTATAAATTTAGCTCAAATATATTGTGAATAAGAGTATAAGAGTGTTGTTTAAAAGCAATGCTCTTATTTTTTATAAAGTTTAAAAGTTGAAGGTTCTGGATTAGGTTTGGCTATAGTAAAGAGTATAATAGGCCTGCATCAAGGGGAGGTCTTTATCAAGTATAATGAAGAAAAAATGATTTTTGAAATTCATATAAGTATATTTTATGATTAAGAGCTATAAAAAATAGCTCTTTTTTCAAAAGAAAATAATTAAAAATTTCTCAAAATTATATTGATAAACCTTTACATAGATGCTATAATTTTATTATAGTTTCGGAAACGGTTCCGAATAGTTCTGGAATCGTTTCATGAAGGTTTTTGAATTTTTATAAAAATACGTTGGGGATGATTATATGGTTACTATAAAGGATATAGCAAAATTAGCTGGAGTAGGAGTTGGAACAGTTTCTAGAGTTTTAAATGATAATCCAGAGGTAAGAAGTGAAACAAGAGAAAAAGTATTGAAGGTTATTAAAGAGTGCAATTATATACCTAATAACAGCGCTAGAAATTTAAAGAGAAATAATACAAATAGTGTAGGTCTTTTGGTGAAAGGTATATTTAATCCCTTTTTCTCAGAAATAGTGAAAATTATCAGTGATAAGATTGATGAAAAGGGGTACAGTGTAATCCTCCATTATAATAATGATCCTTACATAAATGATTTAGAATTAGCTGTAGAACTAGCCAAAGAAAAGAAACTTGTAGGTATTATATGTTTAGGAGGAAATTTTAACGATTTTAATGAAGAAATACTAGATAACTTAAGAATACCTATGGTTTTAACTTCAGTATATATCGAAGATGTAAAATTTAAGGATAAGTTTTCTTCAATAGGTATCGAAAATAGTAAGGCTGCTTATAAGGCTGTAGATTATTTATGTAAATTAGGACATAAAAAAATAGGAATTATATCAACGGATAAAACTGATACAATTGTAGGACCATTAAGAATTAAAGGATATAGAAAGGCTATAAAAAATAATAGCTTAAATTTTGAAGATACATTAATATCTAAAAAAGGTCACTATGATTTCCAATCAGGCTATGATGCTATGAATGAATTATTAGATAATAATAAGGATATGACTGCAGTATTTGCTATATCGGATATTATGGCAATAGGAGCTATAAAAGCAGCTAGATCTAGAGGATATAGAGTTCCAGAAGATCTATCTGTAATGGGAATGGATGGAATAGATTATGGCAAATATTATGAACCAGCATTGACAACCATTTTACAGCCTGGATATGAAATGGGAGAAAAAAGCGTGGACCTATTATTTAATTTACTTAATAATAAGTCTGAACATAAACATATTAGTTTAGATACAACTCTTATTGAAAGGGAGTCTTGTAAGAACATAAAGTAATTAATGATTAAAAATCTGTCTACATTTTTGTAGATAGATTTTAATAAATAAAATTTCAGGGGGAAAGAAATATGAGAAGAAAAAAAATTTTTACTATTATCTCCACAGTTGTGCTTAGCTTAAGTGTTGCATTAACTGGTTGTTCAAAAGGAAATTCTAATTCTGCAAAACAAGTTCAAGTTGACATTTTTCAATTTAAGGTTGAAATACACGATGAGCTTCAAAATGCAGTAAACGATTATATGAAAGATCATCCAGACGTAAAAATTAATCTTAGTACAGTAGGCGGAGGCGATGACTATGGTGCAGCATTAAAAGCTAAATTTCAATCAGGTCAAGAGCCAGCTATATATAATGTGGGAGGCCCTCAGGACATAAAGGATTGGATAGGTAAACTTGAAGATTTAAGTGGAGAGGATTGGGTTAAAAATGCTGTTTCAGGAACACTTAATGGTGTAACTGTAGATGGAAAAGTATATGCAGCGCCTATGAGTGTTGAAGGATATGGACTTATATACAATAAGGAAATTTTTAAGGCTGCTGGAATCGATTCATCTAAGATAAATTCTTATAAAACTTTAGAGGAAGCAGTTAAAATTTTAGATGAAAAAATAAAATCAGGTGCTTTAAAATCTCAATTCCCTAATCTTGAAGCTGTATTTGAATTGCCAGCATCAGAAACCTGGGTAACTGGATTACACACATCAAATGCTGCATTATCACAAGAATTTACAAGTGATTTAGCTGCTTTTGAATCAAAAACTGTTGAATTTAAATATGGTGAAGGTTTTAAGAAATTAATAGACTTACAAGCTACTTACTCAAGTAATGGAACATCAAAAGGAAAATTAAACGCAGTAAAATACAGTAATCAAGTTGAAGAGGGCTTAGCTGTAGAAAGAGTTGCAATAGTTCAACAAGGTAACTGGATATATAATGCCGTTAATGGTGTAGATCCAAAAGTTGCTGAGAACTTAGACATATTGCCTATGTCAATAGAAGGCGGAAAAGAAGATACTATTCCAGTAGGAGTACCTATGTATTGGGCTGTAAACAGTGGAGCAGATGATAAGGTAAAAGAAGCAGCTAAAGACTTCTTAGAATGGTTATATACATCTGATAAAGGTAAAGACTATGTGGTAAATAAATTCTTCTTTATACCTGCATATAAAGGATTTGAAAATGTTAAACCACAAGATTCATTAGGAAAAGCAGTTGCTAAGTATTCAGAAGAAGGAAAAACAACACCTTGGGTATTTATGGGATATCCAACAGCTTGGGGAATGGATACTGTAGGAACAAATATTCAAAAGTATTTAGATGGACAATCAACTTGGGAAGATGCAATTAAGGATTCACAAGCAAAGTGGCAAGAAAGTAGAAAATAAGATATGAAAACGGGGGAAACTTCTCCCCCGTAAAAATATACTTGGGGGGAGAAATATAATGATAATGTATAAGAATAGTAAAAATGTACAAACTAAAAAGTCACTCTCAAAAGGGCTAAAGGATAAACTATGGTTTTGGCTGTTTATCGGACCAGCAATATTAGCATTTTCTATCGTTGTATTAATACCTATGATTTTTGGTATATACATATCTTTCACGTCTTGGAATGGTATAGGAGATCCAAGTTGGGTTGGACTAGCAAATTATATAGATTTGTTTAAGAATAATCCGGATTTCTTTCAATCCTTTTGGTTTACAGCTAAGTTTGCTATAGTATCAATAATTTCTATAAATGTAATTGGGTTTACTTTGGCTATGTTAGTTACAAGGGGGCTTAAAGTATCTAATGTATTAAGAAGTATATTCTTTTTACCTAATTTAATAGGAGGTCTTATACTAGGCTTTGTATGGCAATTCATATTTACTAAAGGCTTTGATGCCATAGGAAACTTAACCGGTATAAACTTTTTTGAGGGGTGGTTATCTAATCAATCTACAGGCTTTTTAGGATTAGCTATTCTTATGTCATGGCAAATGTCAGGATATATGATGGTTATTTATATATCAGCTCTTCAAAATATTCCAGATGATGTAATAGAAGCTTCATTAATAGATGGCGCAAGTGCATTCCAAAGATTAAAGAACATAATATTACCATTAGTAATGCCAGGATTTACAGTAGGTGTATTTCTAACCCTATCAAATTCGTTTAAACTATATGATCAAAACCTATCTCTTACAGGAGGAGGACCTTTCAAATCAACAGAAATGTTAGCTATGAATATATACAATACAGCTTTTAAGTTTAATGAGTTTGGATTAGCTCAAGCAAAAGCAATAATATTTTTAATAACAGTTGCAGCAATATCTTTAACTCAAATGTATTTTAGTAAGAAGAAGGAGGTAGAGATGTAATGAAAAGTAAAAGAAGAACCAATTTTATTGTGGGATTAATAAGTATAGTATTAGGAATAATCTTTATATCTCCATTTTATATTGTGATAGTTAATTCTTTTAAAACTCAGAAGGGTATATTCAGTAATGTTATGGGTTTACCTGAAGAAAATTTTACTTTAGAGAATTATTCTGGTGCCTTTACAAAATTAGATTTTTTTAATTCTTTTAAAAATTCTTTGATTATTACAGTGGCTTCAGTTGTGGTAATAATTATATTTACATCAATGGCTGCTTGGATATTAGTTAGAACTAAGAGTAAAATAAGTACAATTATATTTCTTACCTTTTCAGCTGCAATGCTTATACCATTCCAGTCAGTAATGTTACCTCTTGTAAATATAGGAGGAAAACTTCATCTATTAAATAGGCCAGGATTAGTATTTATGTATCTAGGATTTGGAGCGCCACTTTCAATTGTCCTATATCATGGATTTATTAAAAGCATACCAAAAGAAATTGAAGAATCTGCACTTATAGATGGATGTAATAAATTTCAAAGCTTTTGGCTTATAGTATTTCCACTATTAAAACCAATAACAGTAACAGTAGCTATATTGAATTCTATGTGGATATGGAATGATTTCCTATTACCTCAATTAGTAATTAATAGGCCAGAGTGGCAGACTATTCCTCTTAAGATGTTCTACTTCTTTGGACAATTCTCTAAGAGATGGGATTTAGCTTTAGCAGGATTAATTATCGCAATGATACCAATAGTAATATTCTACTTTATAATGCAAAAACATATTATAAAAGGAGTAATGCATGGATCAATAAAATAAGGAGTGAGTCAGGTGAAAAGAAGCAGCGGGATAATAATGCATATTACATCTCTTCCTAATAAATATGGAATAGGAACTTTCGGAAAAGAAGCTTTTGATTTTGTAGATTTTCTTAAGAGAGCTGGTCAAAAGTATTGGCAGCTACTTCCTTTAGGGCCTACGAGTTTTGGAGATTCTCCCTATCAATCATTTTCAGCTTTTGCAGGTAATCCATACTTTATAGACTTAGATATACTAGTTAAAGATGGAATACTAGAGAAAGGAGATTTTAAAGATATTGATTTGGGTGAAAATGAAGATGAGGTAAATTACTATAAAATATTTAAGAATAAAATGGAGGTCTTAAAAAAGGCCTACAGTAACAATAAGAATAGAGATAGGAAATTTATAGAGGAATTCAAGTCAGAAAATAAAGTATGGTTAGAAGATTATAGTTTATTTATGGCTCTTAAAAATAAGTTTGACTTAAAGTCTTGGCAAAAGTGGCCAGAGGATATTAAGTTAAGAGAAAAAGAGGCTATGAACAAATACTCTAAAGAATTAGAAGATGAAGTTAACTACTGGGTATTTCTTCAATATCATTTTTATAAGCAGTGGAATGCATTGAAAGGATATGCCAATGGTTTAGGGATAAATATTATTGGAGATATACCTATATATGTATCAGAAGATAGTGCAGATGCATGGGCTTTTAGTGAAATATTTATGCTTGATGATAAGAAGATACCTATAAGGGTAGCTGGATGTCCTCCAGATTCTTTTTCTAGGACAGGACAATTGTGGGGAAATCCACTATATGATTGGGATTACCTAGATGAAACTAATTATAGCTGGTGGGTAAATAGGATAAGAGAAAACTTAAAGTTATACGATGTTATAAGAATAGATCATTTTAGAGGTTTTGAGTCCTACTGGTCAATTCCTTATGAAGAGGATACTGCTATAAATGGCAAGTGGGTAAAGGGACCAGGAAATAAGTTATTTAAGGCAATTAAGGATGCATTAGGAAATATAAACATAATAGCAGAGGATTTGGGGTATTTAACCCAAGAAGTAATAGACTTTAGAGAAGAAACAGGATTTCCTGGAATGAAAGTTTTACAATTTGCTTTTGATACCAGAGAAGAAAGTGATTATCTTCCTCATAACTACAATAAAAACTGCGTTGTTTATACAGGTACTCATGATAATGATACCTTTATGGGATGGTTTGAAAACAGCGGGAATAAGGAAGATGTTTCTCATGCAGTTAAATACTTAAAGTTAAATAAAGATGAAGGCTATAACTGGGGATTTATTAGAGGAGCTTGGAGTTCAGTAGGGGCTCTAGCCATAGCACCTATTCAAGACTTTTTAGGTTTAGGAAGTGAAGCTAGAATAAATACACCATCTACCTTAGGAGCGAATTGGAAATGGAGAGCAAAAGCAGAACAGCTTACAGGAGAACTGGCAGATAAAATAAATGAAATTACAAGCTTATATGGGAGGTAAGAAAATGATATTTCATAAGGAACATTTTAAAGATGCAGTACTTAGAAATTTAAAAATGAGCTATGGAAAAACTATAGAAGACGCTAAGGAATATCAGATATTTAATTCAGTTTCTAAGGCTTTGATGGAAGAAATAATAGATGACTGGGATAAAACTACTAAGTTATATGATGAAGGAAGAAAAGCTTATTATTTATCAGCAGAGTATTTAATGGGAAGAGCATTAGGAAATAATCTGATAAGTTTAGGAATCAGAAAAGAAGTTAAAGAAGTATTAAGGGAATTTAATATAGATTTAAACAGAATAGAGGAAATTGAAGAGGATGCAGGCTTAGGAAATGGAGGCCTTGGAAGACTTGCAGCCTGCTTTATAGATTCAGCAGCCACCATGAATATACCTTTAGTCGGCTATGGAATAAGATATTCTCATGGGCTATTTAAACAAAAATTTATGGATGGTTTTCAAGAAGAAGAAGCAGATAATTGGCTTAAGTATGGGGATCCTTGGTCTGTAAGAAAAGAAGATGAGCAGGTAATAGTTGAATTTAAAGATATGAAAGTAAGAGCTATACCTTACGATACTCCTATAATAGCTTATGGATCTAAAAATATAAATACATTGAGATTATGGGCAGCTGAACCTATAAATGATTTTGATTTTAACCTTTTTAACGATCAAAAATATGTAGAGGCATTGGAAGAAAAGAATACTGCAGAAGATATTTCAAGAGTACTTTATCCTAATGATTCTACAGATTCCGGAAAAATGCTAAGAATAAAACAACAGTATTTTATGTGTTCATCATCTTTAAAGGATATAATAAGAAAATATAAAGTAAGGTATGGATATAATTTTTCTAAATTTCATATAGTAAATTCCATACAGCTAAATGATACTCATCCTGTTTTAGCAATACCAGAATTAATAAGAATTTTAGTGGATGAAGAGGGAATTAATTTTAGAGAAGCATTAAAAATTGCTCAGAAAACTTTTGCCTACACAAACCACACCATACTTGCAGAAGCTTTAGAAAAGTGGAATAACGAGTATTTAGAGGATTTAATACCAAGGGTATTAGAAATAATTAAGCTTATAGATAAAGAGTTTAGAAAAGAGCTTAAAAAGAAGTTATATGATAAAGAAGAGATTGAAGAATTAGCTATAATAAGTAAAGAAGTTACTAGGATGGCCAATTTAGCTATATATTGTGGTTATTCTATAAATGGAGTTGCAGAGCTTCATACAGAAATATTAAAGAATCAAGAACTGAAAGATTGGTATAAATTATATCCAGAGAAGTTCAATAATAAAACTAATGGTATAACACCAAGAAGATGGATAAGATATGCCAATGAAGAGCTATCTTCATTGATAACTGAATTATTAGGAAGTGAAGAATGGGTTTTAGATTTAAGTAAACTTAAGGAATTAGAAAAATTTAGAGATGATGAGAAGGTTTTAAATAGATTCATTGAAATTAAGAAAAATAAAAAGAAGGATTTAGCAGAATATATTAAAAAAGTTGAGGGAATAGATATTAATCCAGATTCTTTATTCGATATTCAAATTAAAAGACTGCATGAATACAAGAGACAATTGCTTAATGCATTCTATATATTAGATCATTATTTTACACTTAAAGAAAACTTAGATGTAGATTTTGTACCAAGAACATTTATATTTGGAGCAAAAGCTTTCCCAGGATATATAAGAGCTAAAGGAATAGTTAAATTCATAAATGAGATAGCTAAATTAGTTAATAACGACAAAGATGTAAATAATAAAATGAAGGTTATTTTTGTTACTAATTACAGAGTTTCATATGCTGAAAAGCTATTTCCAGCAGCAGATTTATCACAACAGATTTCTACAGCAGGAAAAGAAGCTTCAGGAACAGGAAACATGAAGTTCATGGTAAACGGAAGTCCAACTTTAGGAACCTATGATGGAGCCAATGTAGAAATAGTAAGAGAAGCGGGTGAAGAAAATAACTTTATATTTGGATTAAGAGTAGAAGATATAGAAGAGCTAAGAGAGGATTATAGTCCAGAAGAATATTATGAAACGGTTCCGGGGCTTAAGAGAGTTGTTGATACGTTAATTGATGGAACATTTAGTGATGGTAGAAAGGGATATTTTAAAGATATATACGATTCTTTACTAGAAGAAGATTATTATTTATTGTTTGCAGATTTTGAGAACTATAGAGAAGCGCAAATGAAAGTAGATAAATCATATAAAAATAAATTAGAATGGGCTAAAAAATGCTGGCTAAATATTTGTAATTCAGGAGTATTTAGCTCAGACAGAACTATTCTTCAATACGCAGATGAAATATGGAAAGTTAATAAAAAGACTAATAAATAATATAAGAGCAAATAGAATTCTAGTCAGTAGATTAGGATTCTATTTTTATGATTTTTTATGATAAAATAGAAACATGAATATCTAGAGGAGGAATTTTTATGAAATTTATTCATACTGCTGATTGGCATATAGGTAAAATAGTAAATGAGTTTAGCATGTTAGAAGATCAGGCTTTTATACTAAGTGAATTTGTAAATTTAGTAGAAGAAGAAAGGCCTGATGCTGTAATAATAGCAGGAGATTTATATGATAGATCAGTTCCTCCAGCTGATGGGGTAGATCTTCTAGATAAAGTATTAAGCAAAATAGTTTTAGATTTAAAAATACCTGTTTTAGCTGTAGCAGGAAATCATGATAGTCCGGAGAGATTATCTTTTGGAAGTTCTCTTTTGAAAAATAGCGGGCTTCATATAGAGGGAGTTTTAAATAAAAATATAACTAAGGTTTCGTTAAAAGATAAAGATGAAATAACAGTAAATTTTTACTTGGTGCCTTATACAGAACCAGCTTATGTGAGAGAACTTTATGGAGATGAAAATATAAAAACTCATGAAGAAGCATATAAGAAGGTTATAGAAGATATTTATAAGAACTTTGATAGAAGTGAAAGAAACGTATTAATAACTCACGGTTATGTGAGTTACATAAAAGATAATAAAACTAGCGTAAATGAAGATGGGCAGGAAGAGAGAGCTGGTTTAATTACTTCAGCATCTGAAAGACCGCTTTCTATAGGAGGAACTGATTTAATATCAGCAGAGATTTTCAGTGAATTTGATTATGTTGCTTTAGGGCATCTACATAGACCTCAAAAAGTTGGATCAGATAAAATAAGATATTCAGGTTCTCTTTTAAAGTATTCTACCTCTGAAGCAAAGCAAAAGAAATCTATTACCATAGTAAATATAGATAAATCTGGTGAGTTAAATATTGAACTAAAAGAGTTAAGAACCCTTAGGGATTTAAGAATAATAAAAGGGCCTTTAAATGAACTGATATGTAAGGACGTATATAAAGAAACCAATACAGATGATTATGTATTTGCAATATTAGCGGATGAGGGAGAGCTTTTAGATCCAATATCCAAGTTAAGAGCGGTATACCCTAATATAATGGGTTTAAGCAGAGAGTCTTTTATAAATTCTGAATATAATAAAACATCTGCGGAAGAAGGATATAAGAATAAATCTAAAGAAGAGCTCTTTAGTGAGTTTTATAAGATTCTTACGGGAAAGGAACTTGATGAGAGCAGGATGGAAGTTTTAAGAAGGGTAATAGAAGAAGTTCAAAGGGAGATAATATAAATGAGACCACTTAAATTAGTTATGAGTGCATTTGGACCTTATGCAAAGGAAGAGGTACTAGATTTCACTAATCTTAAGGAGAAGAATTTATTTCTAATAACTGGACCCACTGGAGCAGGAAAAACTACTATATTTGATGCTTTAAGTGTAGCGTTATATGGAGAAGCTTCTGGCAGCAGCAGGGATAAAGATAGTTTAAGAAGTGATTTTGCAGAGGATGTGATATCTACTTATGTGGAGCTTTCATTTTCATTAAATGGGAAAGAGTATAAAATAAAAAGATATCCTCAGCAGCTTAAAAAGAAAGCTAGAGGAGAAGGATATATCCAAAAAAGTGCAGAAGCTGAACTAATGCTTCCAGGAGGAAAGCTATTAACTGGAGTTAAATCTGTAGATGAAAAAGTATCTGAAATTTTAGGTATAACAAGCCAGCAATTTAAACAAATAGTAATGCTTCCACAGGGAGAATTTAGAAGGCTTTTAGAAGCTGAAAGCTTAGAAAGAGAAAAAATATTTAGAAAGATTTTTGGTACTGAGGCATTTTTGTATGTTCAAAAAAACTTGGAAGAAAAAGAGAGAGAATTATATAAAAATATATCTAAGATATCTGAAGAGAGAGACGTCTACATAAAAAATATAGATGCTGGGGAAGAGGAACTCTTATTTTCTTTAAAGGAAGCCAAGGATAAGAAAATAGATGAAATAATAGATTTAACAAAAGTAAAATTATATAAGGATGAAGATATAAGGAAGAATTTAAAGACAAAATTAGACTGTATAAGAGAACAGCAGGAAGACTTACAAAAGCAATTAACAAAGGCTGTAGATATAAATAGAAGATTAAAATATAAAGAAGAACTTAAGGAAGCTTTAAATAAGGAGCTATTAAAAGAAGAATATATTAAGAAAAAAATTGAAGAAGTACAACTAACTAAAAAGGCGTTAGAGATAATTCCTACAGAAGAAAATTTAAGAATTAAAGAAGAGAATAGAATAAAGAAAGAGAGAGAATTTCTTCAGGAGAAGAAAAATTTTGAAATAAATTCTAAAAAGCTAGAAGAGGCTAAAGTAGTTCTAGATAAAGAAATTAATGCTGAATACATGAGAAAAAAGTTTACAGAAGATATATCGATACTCAAAGGATTCCAGCCTAAGGTAATTGAATATGAAAATAAAAAAGTAAATCTAGAAAAACTCTTAGTTAAAGGTAAAAATTTAGAAGAAGAAAGAAATAAAAATCGAGAGAAGATTTTTAAAATAAAAAATGAGCTAGAATATTTAGAAGTATTCTTAAATGATATTCAAAAAAAAGAACTATTAAAGGTTAAAAGAGAACAGGATTTAAACAAGGTAACCGATAACATAAATAGTCTTTTAGAGCTTTATGATAAATGTAATAAACACTTTATTAAATATAAAGAGCATGAAAAGGAAGTACTAGAATTTAATATCTTGAATAACAAGTTTAAGATACTTAATACAGAATATATTGAGACTTATGAGAGATTCATAAAAGGGCAGGCTGGATTATTAGCAGAAGAACTTGAAGATAATAATCCCTGTCCAGTATGCGGTTCCCTTGAACATCCTAAAAAAGCTGTGAAATTGAAAGAAACACCTACAGCTGAAGAGGTAGAGCAAAAAAAGCTGGAAGCTTATAATGCTGAAAAAGCCTGTACTGAAAAAGCAAATAATATTGCTTCAATAAAAGCATCTATAGAGGAACTAAAAAATATATATGAAGATACCTATAATAAGATTTCACATATTTTAAGTAATTCTTTAGGAAATTTGAAAGTTCAAGAAAAACTGATTTTGATAAAAGAAAAAGGTGGAGAATTAAGAAATATACAAAAGAATATAGAAAAAGAAATTGAAGAAATAGAGAAGGTAATAGAAAAGAAAGAAGAATCTAAGGCAAGAAAAGAAAAGTTAAATTTAGAACTTAAAAATAATGAGATGCAGAAAGAATTGCTAGAAAAAGAGTTTACAGAACTATATGGAAGAACAAAATCAGAGCAGGAACTGCTTTTAAGCGTAGAAAAAGAAATACCAGATAATAAAAGAAGTCTAAATTTATTAAATAGTGAAATAAAAAAATGTGAAAGTGATTTAAGGGCTATGGAAGAAGCCTATAAGATTGCTGAAGAAAGATTTAGGGAAATAAGCTCTATAAAAGCTTTAAGTGAAGGAAACTTAAAGGTAAAAGAGGAAAATCTAAAAGAAAGCATTAAAGAAGTTAAAGATTATGAAGAGAAGTTTAAAGAACTAATTACTTCCTATGGTTTTAAAGATTATTATGAATATGCTTCTTTAAAAAGAACTAAAGAATATATAGAAGCTATGGAAAATTCCATAAATGAATATAAAGATAAGGTAAAATCCTTAAAGGACAGAATAGAAGAAGTTGAAAAAGAAACTTTAAATATGGATAAGGTAAATGAAGAAAAAATTCTAGAAGAAATAAAATCTTGGAAGGAAAAAGAAGAGGAAGTAAATAAAGAAGATAATAAATTATTTGCAAGAATAGATAATAACCAAAAACAATTAAAAAAGATAAATAAGCTAACTTTAAGTATAGCTAAGGGGGAGGAAGAGTATAAGGTTGTTGCTGAGTTATCAAAGCTTGCAAAGGGTGATAACAGTGAAAAATTAAGCTTTGAAAGATATGTGTTAGCAGCCTATTTTAATGAAATAATACAAGCTGCTAACATAAGGCTTATGAAAATGACTGGAAGAAGATTTCTTCTAAAAAGAAAAGAGGAAAGAGTAAAGGGAAATAAACAGTCTGGATTAGAGTTAGAGGTTTTTGATAATTATACAGGTAAGGCAAGACATGTAAAGACATTATCAGGAGGAGAAAGCTTTAAGGCCTCATTGGCACTTGCTTTAGGATTAGCAGATGTAATTCAAAGTTATACTGGAGGAATAAGAGTAGATACTATGTTTATAGATGAAGGTTTTGGAAGTTTAGATCAAGAATCTTTAGATAATGCTATAAACTGCTTAATTGATCTCCAAAAAGGAGGAAGATTAGTTGGTATAATATCTCATGTATCAGAACTAAAAGAGAGGATAGATGCGAGATTAGAAGTAACTCCAGCTAAAGAAGGAAGTCATATAAGATTTAACATATAGTAAAAGGTAGCTATACCCAAAAGTATAGCTACCTTAAGCTTTTCCATATAAAATATAAGCTGGAGAAGGTAAGGGCGTCTTTAAAATTTCTTAAATCTAAATTAATATCATTTTTTATTTTATCTAATCTATAAATTAAGGTATTTCTATGAACATATAAGGCTTTAGAAGTATTGCTTATATTTAAGTCCATATCTAAAAATGTATCAATAGTTTGAATAGTAGCACCATCTAAAGAATCAAAAAAATCTTTATACTTATCAAGAAGTTTATACTTAATTTCGGGACTTATATTATCCATAATATTTTCAAAGATTATACTATTATAAGTTAAGATATTTTTTCTAAGATTAAGTTTCTCACAAAGTCTCATAAGATCTATAAGGTTATTTACTATTTTAGGTATATCAGAATTTAAGGTAAGCTCTTCGTAACAAATTATAGATTTTTTTATAGTTAATTCAGAAAGAGTCTCTAGTATGCTTTCACAATGAGAGTGAACATCAACAAAATCACCTAAAATCATAGGGTAGTTATTCCACTTACAATAATGATAGTCTTTGCTACCATAGGAAGCTTTTAGTATATCTATAACCTTATCTAGTGAAAGGGAAGTTTTTATTATCATAATTGAAGGAGAGTTCATCTTTTTTATGATGTCTTTGTAAGTATAAAGTGGATGGGGGTTATTCTCTAGTATGCTGACTAATATATTATCAACAGTGAGAGATAGTTGATTAAGTTTATCTTCCAGTAAATATCTTATTAAAGGAATACTATTATAATATTCCTTATCTATTTCAATGTATAAGAGCTCTTCATTATATTCTATAGAAAAATATTCAGAGGATTTAGGAACTATATTTTTAGACTTAATTAAGGTCTCACCTTTAGAGTCAGTAACTTCAATAATGAAAGGGAATTTGTCCATCAGATCTTTTAATAAACTTTTTAAATGGTTCACCAAATAGTCCTCCTTTAAGTGTTTATATTATTATTGTAATTATTTTCAAGAATCTTTCAAGTGGAGACATCTATTAAGAAATAAGTATATTAAAAAATATTTGTAGGATTGTACAGAATATCTAAGAAGATTTTTGTATAAAGTCACAAGGTTTACATAAGAAAAACTTAAGATAAACTTGAAAGCATTGTAGAAAGCTGATTTAGGCTTTAACAAAGAATATTTCTTTAAAAATTAAGTTTTTTGATGATATGAATTTATAGTGATATAGTCTAATCAAGATATTAAATGAAATAAAAAACATATTTTAGGAGGAGTAAAACATGTCAAGTTTATCACTAAAACACATTTATAAGAGATACTCAAAAGATGTAACAGCAGTAAAGGATTTTAACTTAGAAATAGAAGATAAAGAATTTATAGTATTTGTAGGTCCTTCTGGATGCGGAAAATCTACTACTTTAAGAATGATTGCAGGCCTTGAAGAAATATCAGATGGAGAATTATACATAGATAATAAACTAGTTAATGATTTAGCTCCAAAGGATAGAGATATAGCTATGGTATTCCAAAACTATGCATTATATCCACACATGACAGTTTATGATAACATAGGTTTTGGTTTGAAATTAAGAAAAATGCCAAAAGATGAAATAGATAAAAAAGTTAGAGATGCTGCAAAAATATTAGATATAGAACACTTATTAGACAGAAAGCCTAAGGCACTTTCAGGTGGACAAAGACAGAGAGTTGCTATGGGAAGAGCTATAGTTAGAGATGCTAAAGTATTCTTACTAGATGAGCCACTATCAAACTTAGATGCTAAGTTAAGAAATCAAATGAGAATAGAGATAGCAAAATTACATCAAAGTCTTCAAACAACATTTATATATGTAACACATGATCAAACTGAAGCTATGACTTTAGGAACTAAAATAGTAGTTATGATGGATGGAATAATCCAGCAAGTAGATACTCCAACCGAAATATATAATCATCCTGCTAATATGTTCGTAGCTGGATTCATAGGAAGTCCTCAAATGAACTTCTTATATGGAGATGTAAAAGAAGAAGGCGGAAATATAGTAGTAGAAGTATTTGGACAAAAAGTAGCTTTAGATAAAGAAAAGGCTGATAAAATTAAAGCGGCTAATTATGTAGGAAAGCAAGCTATATTAGGAATAAGACCAGAAGATATAAAAATTACTAATGGACAAGAAAATGATAAGACTTATGTTATAGATGGAAGAATAGAAGTTGTAGAAAACTTAGGTTCAGAAGTATTACTTCATGTAAAAGCAAATGATAGAGCATTTACAATAAAAACAGCTAAACATCAAGGCGAAGTTGTAGGAGATACTATAAAGTTTGCAATTGATTTAAATAAAGCTCATATATTTAATGAAGAGACTCAAGACACTATATTCTAATTAATGAGTTAAACTAATAATCTGTGTATAAATCGAGAAGAATCCCCCTTTAAAGATTCATTAGAAAAATACACAGATTATTTTTTATTCTTTAGAAAGTTATGGATTTCTATTTTCTCCTATAAAGAATACTGTCATGGCACCGGCTCCAGTATGACTACCTATTGCTAAACCTATATAATTTATTATGACTTCTTTAACTTTAAGATGTTTTTTTAAATTTTCTGCAAAAGTTTCTGCATCTTCTAAGCAATCTGCATGAGTTATAACTATTGTTTGATCTTCTGGATTAAGCATTTTTCTTTCTGCATAATCAAAAAGAGTACTTATTGCTTTTTTTCTTCCTTTAGCCTTGGCAATATTTATAAGTTTTCCTTCATCATTTACGTGAAGGATAGGTTTTATATTTAACATACCTCCAACTAAAGCTGAAGTAGCAGATATTCTACCGCCCCTTTTCAGATGATTTAAATCTTCAACAAAGAAATAGCTATTAACTCTTAAATAGGTTTCATCTATCCACTTAACTAGATCTTCTTTTGTAGAACCTTCTTGCCTTTTCCTAGCTGCAAGATATACTAATAGTCCATGGCCTCCAGAGGCTAATTTACTATCAATTATTGTTATATCTGCATTAGGATATTTCTCTAAGACTTCATTTCTAGCTATTAGAGAACTATTATAAGTGCCACTTAAAGCTGAGGAAAAAGCTATATAAATTACTGCCTTGTTAGCCTCTACATGTTTTTCAAACTCTTGAGCAAATCTATAAGAGTTTACTTGACCAGTAGTCGGTTGTTCTCCCTCTCTAATACCTTTATAGAAGTCTTTATAGGAAAGAGATTGACCACAATCTTCGATATATTCTGAACCTTTAAATAAGCATACTAGACCAATATAATTTACGTCTAAATCTTTAACTAAATCTTTAGGTAAATCACAACCAGAATCAGTTAAGATAACATAATCTTTCATAAATTTTATCTCCTTAAGAAATTATTATTATATTGATTTTAATATAATGGGTGAAAATATTCAATTAATAACTATAATAAAATAAGTTATTAATTTTATTTGTTAAAAATTTACAAATAAAAGCATGAATGGTATAATATAGTAGACACGCGAGGAAAAGTAAATTAAAATTATAATATATATGGTATATAAGATTTGTGAAGATGAGGTTTTGAAAATGGAGGAGAAATTAAAATATAGCGATTTTAATGCATTTGAAAGTATTTTAAATGATTATGAGGCTAAAATTAGTGACTTAAGACAAAAAGATTATTTAAAAGAAGAATTTATACTTAATATTTCTCATGATTTGAGAACTCATCTAAATGTGGTATTAAGTATAATGCAATTATTAAAAAATAAAGAATATTATACAAATAATAATGAAAATAAGTGGAATGAGTATTCTAACTCAATTAAAAAAAGTTGTTATAAGATGTTAAAACTTATAAACAATTTAATTGACGTAACAAAATTAGAAAATAATTACTTCATATGCAATAAAGAAAACCTAGATATAGTCAGTTTTCTTGAAAACATAGTAACTTCAGTGGACAAGTATGCAAAAGATAAAAATATATCATTAATATTTGATACTAATGAGGAAGAGTGTATTATAGGGGTAGATCCAGAGGTAATAGATAGAATAGTTATGAATTTATTATCAAATGCAATAAAGTTTTCGCCTAAATCCTCTGAGATACTTATAACATTAGATATAGATAAAAATAGTGTTTGTATATCGGTAAGAGATCAAGGGCCAGGAATTCCTGAACAAGAAAAACAATTAGTATTTAATAGGTTCCATAAGGTTAATAAGCTATTAACTTCTGAATATGAAGGTAGTGGAATAGGTCTTAACTTAGTTAATAATCTAGTTAAAACACATAAAGGATCTATAGATATAATAAATCATAAAGATGGCTGTGAATTTGTAGTAAAATTTCCAAGAGAATATTGTCAAGAATGTCAAACCAGAAAGAAAATATCATCAAACAATAAGGTGGAAGTTTTAGAAATAGAGTTTTCTGATATTTACTAACAGGTAACTATTGACTTTTTAAAAATGATTATGTTAATATAAGTCTTGACGTGTTTTATATCTGCGGTGGTAGCTCAGCTGGATAGAGCATTTGGCTACGGACCAAAGGGCCGGGAGTTCGAATCTTCTCCGCCGCACCAATAAAAGCCTTGCAATAGCAAGGCTTTTATTTTTTATATTTTTAAAGTAAAATTCTTGAATCAATTGATGTATAATATCATTAAAACAATAGGAGATTTAGGAAAGAGAAGGTAAGAAATATGGATGTTAAAAAAAGAATAGAAAAATTAAGAAGTTTAATGAAAGAAAATAAAATAGATGCATATATAATTCCTAGTTTTGATGCACATCAAAGCGAATATGTAGCAGATCACTGGAAAGGTAGACAATGGATATCAGGGTTTACAGGCTCTGCTGGTACTGTTGTTATTACTTTAGATGATGCTGGAGTATGGACAGATGGAAGATATTATATTCAAGCAGAAAAGCAACTTGAAGGTTCCGGTATAAGACTCTTTAAGATGGCAGATCTAGGGGTTCCTTCATATACAGAGTGGCTAAAAAACACTCTTAAAGAAGGTAGTACAGTTGGATTTGATGGAAGTGTTTTTTCAGTAGATTTATTTAAAGGAATGGAGAAAGCATTTAAATCTAAAAACATAAATATAAAAATAGAAAAAGATTTAATTGATGAAATATGGGAAGACAGACCAGAAATACCTAAGGAATTAGTTTTTTTACATGGAATTAAATATGCTGGAAAATCTAGAGTAGAAAAATTAAATAAAGTAAGAGCTAACATTAATACTAAGGGGGCAAATTATTATTTATTAACCTCTTTAGATGATATTGCATGGCTACTTAATATTAGAGGAAATGATGTTCCAAATAATCCTGTTGTAATTTCCAATGTATTAGTGGGTGAGGATAAGTGCTATTTGTTTGTTGATGCTTCAAAAGTTACTCATGATATAAGGTTAGAGTTAGAGAATGATGTAATAGAAATTAAAGGATATAATGAGATACATCAAATTTTAAATCAGTTAACTATTGATGATTCAGTTATTTTTGATGCAAATAAAACAAGTATTAGTATGTATAATTCTATTAATTCCGATGCAGCTAAACTTGAAGAACCTAATATAACTACAGCTTTAAAAGCTATTAAAAATGAAGTTGAAATAGAAAATTTAAGAAACTGCCAAGTAAGTGATGGATTAGCTATGGTGAAGTTTATAAAATGGCTTAAAGAATCTGTTTCTAGTGAAAAGATTACTGAAATTTCAGCACAAGAAATGTTAGAAGCTTTTAGAAGACAACAAGATTTATTTGTTGAACCTAGTTTTGATACAATAGCAGGATATAAAGATCATGCTGCTATGATGCATTATAAGGCAACTAAAGAAACTCAATATACTCTTAAAGATGAAGGATTTTTCTTAGTAGATTCAGGTGGACAATATTTTAACGGAACAACAGATACTACAAGAACTATAGTATTAGGAAAGCTTACTGAAGAAGAAAAAAGAGATTTCACCTTAGTATTAAAAGGACATATTGCCTTAAGTTCAGTTAAGTTTTTGGAGGGAGCAACAGGATCTAGTTTAGATGTACTTGCAAGACAACCTATTTGGGAATATGGATTAGATTATAAATGTGGAACTGGTCATGGAGTAGGATTTTTCTTAAATGTCCATGAAGGACCACAAGGTTTCAGAAAAGAACCTAACAGCGTTAAGTTAGAAAAAGGAATGGTTATTACTAATGAGCCTGGCATATACAAAGAAGGAAAACACGGTGTTAGAACTGAAAATATAATGCTCGTAGTAGAAGAAGAAAAAACAGAATTTGGGCAATTTATGAGCTTTGAAGCTATTACTTACTGCCCTATAGACTTAGATGGAATAGATAAAGATATGCTCACAGATAAGGAAAAGCAATGGTTAAATGACTATCATAAAATGGTATATAAAAGATTATCTCCTTATTTAGATGAAGGACATAAATCTTGGTTAAAAAAAGAAACTAGAGAAATATAAGAGCACTATATATTAAGGTCAGATTTCAATAATAAGAAATCTGACCTTTTTTGTTTATATATAATTATTTAATAAAAAATAAATATAAAACAATAATATAAATACAAGGCATATTTATAAATAGTAAAAATTTTGAGAAATATTGTCGGAATTTGGTTTTAATTGTATTAAATATAATATATAATAATTATTAATTAATTTTAAATATTAGAAAGGTATGGTGAGTATGAATTATAAAAGAGTAAGGAATTATTCATTAATAATAGCGACTGTAGTAATGAATATAATTTATTTAATATGGAGAATTTTTTTTACTATACCTACTAAGGCTGGAATAATATCTTTAGTTTCAGCTATTATTCTATTAATAGTTGAGATAGTGGGAATGTTAGAAGCAGCAGTACACTATTACAATATGTACGATATAAAACATCCAGAAAAACCACAGATAGATGATGAAAGTCTTTTTCCTCATGTAGATGTTTTTATAACAACATATAATGAACCAGAAGAATTACTTTTTAAAACTATAAATGGATGCAAGAATATGGATTATCCAGATAAGAAGAAGATACATATATATTTATGTGATGATGGAAATCGTGAATCAATGAAAAAGTTAGCTTATGAAATGGGAATAGGATACTTAACTCGAACAGAAAGAAAAGGAGCAAAGGCAGGGAATCTTAACAACGCTCTTGAGAAGTCAAACTCACCATTAATAGCAAACTTTGATGCAGATATGATTCCTATGCATGATTTCTTAATGGCAACAGTTCCATATTTCCTAGGTAATGAAAAAGTTGGATTTGTACAGACTCCTCAAAGCTTTTATAATACGGATTTATTTCAGTATTATCTTTTTTCAGAAGGAAGAATTCCTAATGAACAAGATTATTTCTATAGAGATGTACAGATTTCTAAAAATAAAAATAACTCTATAATATATGGAGGAACAAATACAGTAATATCTAGAAAAGCGCTTGAAGATGCTGGAGGATATTATACTAAGGCAATAACTGAAGATTTTGCTACAGGTTTGATAATACAAAGCAAAGGATATCAGTGTTTTGCAGTAGGAGAAGTTCACGCGTCTGGTTTAGCGCCCTCTGATTTAATGAGTCTTGTTAAACAACGTCAAAGATGGGCAAGAGGATGTATCCAGACAGGAAGAAGACTAAATATATTATTTAGAAAGGGACTTAATTTTAGTCAAAAGGTTAGTTATATATCCTCTATTTCTTATTGGTATTCAGGTCTTAAAAGAGTTGCATATATAATGGCTCCAATATTATTTGCTGTATTCGGGATAATAGTTGTTGATTGTAACCTGACAGAAGTGTTGATATTTTGGCTTCCTATGTATTATTTAAGTAATAAAGAGCTAAGGAGTTTATCTAGAAATATTAGAACTACCAAATGGACTAACATATATGAAACTATTTTATTTCCATCTCTTGTAGTACCAGTTATATTAGAAACCTTTGGAATATCACAAAACAGTTTTTTAGTTACAAGGAAAGACAACGCTAAAGTAGATGACAGAGTATATAGATTAAAAAAAGCTATACCACATATAGCATTTGCAGTACTTTCTATAATAGGAATCTTTAATTGTATAAGAATGATTTTTGAGGCAGGATCTGCTACTTATAGTGTAGTTTTATTTTGGCTTATAGTTAATTTTTATAACATTTTAATGGCTATATTTTTTATGGTAGGAAGAAAATCCTTTAGAAAAACTGAGAGAGTTTTAGCTGAGGTTCCATGTAAAATAACCTATAACAATAAAGAATTAAACTGTAAAACCATAGATGTATCAGAAGGTGGATTAGCAGTTAGATTTGAGTTTCCAGAGTACATACCCTATGACGAAGTAATAAAAATTAAGTTATTTACAGATAGATATTTATCTGAATTTAGTGGGAAAGTTGTACATATAGCAAAGGGTGAAAAAGAGTGGAAGTATGCATTTGAAATAACAGATATAGATAAAGATAATTTCAAACAATTACTATACATAACCTATGATAGAGTTCCAACTCTCCCTAATAATTTAGATGAAAACAGCAGTATATTTGATGATATAAGAGTAAATATTCTTACAAGAAATAAAAAATTATTTCTGTTTAAGAGAAAATTACCAAGAGTGGATTTAGATAAAATAATAGCTTCAAAAGAGTGTGGAGATGTTAAACTTAAATCCTTTAATTATGAGTATATGGCTTTAGAAGGCATTAGTGAATCAATACTAAAAGATCAAATTACTTTAAGAATAAAAGAAAATAGGGAAATAATAGGTTTTTTAGAGAAAGTTCAAGATAAAAACATCTACCTTTATAAAATTAAAAATTACAAAGAAATAGCTGACGATAAAGAGATAAGAAATATATTAAATGACTGGATCAGAGAATACAATGAAAGTTTATCAGAAAGCTCTGTAGTTAGAAGAGAGGAATCCTTTGATGAATTTAATGAAATGCAATTTTTATAAAATATTTATACTTTTTTCTCTTGTATTTTTAGTAATAGGTAATAATAGCGTAGCTTTAGCTGAGGAAGCAAATAATTATCAGAAAATATCTCCAGAAAATATTTATTTAGAAGGGGATAAAGCTAAATTAAATTATGATTTTGATAAAGCTAATAATAGCTTAGATATAAAAGTTAATTCTATAGGTTTAGAGGAAGGATATTATACTTCAAACTTATATAGCAAAGGAAAGTATAATTGGAGTAACTTTGGTATGATATCATTTAATGTTCAAAATAATTCTCAAGAAGAATTAAAGTTTAACTTTTCTGTTGTAAAAACTGATGGAACCTTCCTCTCAGTTAATGAAGATAAATCTATTTTGATAAAAAAGGAGAACAATCAGGGTTTTGAGAAATTGTCACCTGCTTATGGGACTATAAATATACCCTCTGGATTTAAGGGAGTAGTTTATGTACCTTTTACGAGTTTAAATAGTAAAGCAGGTGATAATAATCAACACTTATTTTCCAATATAAGTTCGTGGGGAATAAGCATAACAACAGAGGAAAATAAAGAAAAAGATATACACCTAAGTAACTTTGCACTTATACCTAAAGATGATCCATTTATTAAATATGGGGATTTGAATTTTAAAATAGAAGGCGACGATAGAGTACAAATACCTGTTCAAGGGGAAGCTATATCCATATATAAAACCTCACTAAATGAAGCTAATGTGATCTATAGTTTAGCTGAGGATTATGAGGGAGTTTCTATAGATAAGTCTGGAAAATTAACTTTAAATACTTCAGTAAATGTAGAAAAGATAAAAATAGAGGCAAAATATGAATACTTAATGGTTAAAAAAGAAATTCAATTATATAAATCATGGACTCTAGGTGCAAAAGAGATAGATGGAACTAGCAAGAGTATTCCAGGACTTGAAGAAGTTAAAAATCTTATGGGAGGAATTTATCCCTTAATTATGTCCCAAAGATTTATAGATTTCATTAGAGGAATATGTATAGTCTTTGTTTTAATATTCTCTGGATTATATATTTTTTGGAGTAGAAAAAAGAATATTAGATAAAGTGTTGTTTGATTGAGAGGTAATAAAATGCTGTTTTCAAGTGTTATATTTATATTATATTTTTTACCAGTAGCTTTAATATTATATTATGGAGCTTTTTTTTCTAAAGGCTTACAGAATTATATACTACTATTCTTAAGCCTAGGGTTTTATGCTTGGGGAGAGCCCTATTATGTAATTCTGATGATAGCTTCAATATTTTTTAACTATGTAGTTGGGCATCTGATAGTAGGCTTTAAAAATAAATCGTATAGTAAATATTTTTTAATATTAGGTTGTGTAGGTAATTTAGGGTCACTATTTATTTTTAAATACTTAAATTTTTTTATAAAAAACATAAATCAGCTACAAGGATATCAAATTCCTATGCCTAAAATAGCCTTACCTATAGGAATTTCATTTTTCACCTTTAAAGCAGTGTCTTATCTAGTAGACTTGTATAGAGAAAAAACTACGGCTGAAAAGAATCCCCTATATGTAGGATTATATATAGCATTATTTCCACAACTTTTAGCTGGGCCTATTTCACGCTATGGACATATAGTAGAGCAAATCAAAAATAGAAAGTTTACTTGGCAGAAGTTTTCAGTAGGAACTTGTAGATTTGTAATTGGTATGGGAAAAAAGATTTTAATATCTAATAGTATGGCAGTGATTGTAGATAGAGTTTTTCAAATGAACTTAAATTCTGACATTGCAGTAACTTTAGCTTGGCTTGGTTCTATAGCATATACTTTTCAAATATATTTTGACTTCTCTGGATACTCTGACATGGCTATAGGAATAGGGCTAATGTTTGGATTTAAGTTTGAAGAGAATTTTAATTATCCCTACATATCGAAATCTATTACTGAATTTTGGAGAAGGTGGCATATATCTTTAAGCCTTTGGTTTAAGGATTATCTATATTTTCCTCTAGGTGGATCTAGAGTTAAAAACAAAGATAAACTTATAAGAAACCTATTAATAGTATGGGTTTCAACAGGAATATGGCATGGAGCAGAGTGGACTTTTGTAGTATGGGGGTTTTTAAATTTTGTATTCATAGCCTTTGAAAGGTTAATATCCTTTAATCAAATTGATATAGCTGCAAAATATAAGAGAATATATGCATTATTTATAATAAATCTGGGGTGGGTAATATTTAGATCGTCTGATCTTTTAGAAGCAGGAAAATACATATCTTCAATGTTTGGCTTTACACAAGGGGGATTCTGGAGTCCATACACATACATGTTTATAAAAGAAAATTTAGTATTTCTAATAGCGGCAATAATTTTCTCTACTCCAATAGCAAGAAAAGTTAATAAATTTATTGTAGATAAGTCTTTGGGACATAATATTTTAGAGGGATTATATCCACTTGCTATAGTTGGTATCTTCTTAATATGTATGTCTTATATTGTAAAGGGCAGCTACAATCCTTTCATATACTTTAAATTTTAAAGGGGGGATAGTATGGAGAGATTTTTTTTCAAAAAGCTTATAACTTCTATTTTGATTGTTTTAATAATCTTTGGATTATCGATAACAAATCTAATAAATAATTATAAGCCTATAATTGATACAGTAGAAGCTCAAAAGGATATTTCCATAAGTAATAGTATAAAAAACATAGACGCATCAATTAAAGATAATACCTATGGGAAGTATGCTTTTATTGATTTTTATGGATATCTACAAAAACTAATGGATAAAAATGAAGAATCAAATTTTGAGGTTGTTAAAGATGATAATGGGACTCTTCATTACACCTTTTTCGGTGATAAAGCTAATCCTGTATATGAATTAGTTAAAAGGACTGAGGCACTTAAAAATGGATTAAAAGATGAAAGTGTAAAATTTGCATACATAATGCCACCAGATAAATATTATAAAGGTTATACAAGTTTACCTTATGGAATTCCATATAATTATGCAAATGAAACTGCAGATTCATTTCTTGATTTATTAAAGCAAAATAATATAGAAACCATAGATTTAAGAGAAAATTTAGCTGAAAGTGGCATTGAACCTAAGGACTTATTTTTTAAAACTGACCATCATTGGAAAACAGAAACTGCTTTTTGGGAGTTTGGACAGTTAGCTAATACTTTAAAAAATAATTATGGAGCTAACATACAGGACATTGATTTTTATACTAATAAAGATAACTATAATTTTATAACTTATAAAGATTCTTACGTAGGTTCAATGGGGAGAAAAACAGGAATACCTTATTCAGGGGTAGATGATTTCACCCTTATATATCCTAAATTCAATACTGAGTATACATATTATTCAAAAACAGGAGAACAGGAAACTAATTTAAAGGGAAGATTTGAGGAAGCACTTATAACCATATCTCCATTTAGAACAAGTAAGGGAGTATATGCTTTAGAAGGAGATAAGTATTCTTCATACCTATTTGGTAATCAAGGGATAGTTCATGTAGTAAATAAAAAAGTGCCTAATGGACCTAAGATATTGTTTGTGAAGGACTCCTATACAGTAGCCCTAGTAGCCTTTTTATCAACAGTGTGTTCAGATATTTATATGGTAGATCCAAGATATTATACAGGAAGTATTCCCAAATATATAGATAGTGTTAAAACTGATTTTGTGTTTGTATCTTTTTATCCTCAAGACTTAACAGAAGACTTCTTTAAGTTTTATGATAAATAAACTAGGAAAAGAGTAGGTGTTAAAGTTTTTATGAAAATAACATATAAGTTTATAGGAATATTTATTACAATTATTTTAACGGCCTTACTTATATTTAAATTTGTAAATAGTAATATTAGTGAAGATAAAGATATGTATAGTAAAGACTATTATGAAAAATGGAAACAAAACTTTGTAGTAGATGTAGATTCAAATAAAAGTAGGGTAATAGATCCACAAAGAAATAACATAACAGTGAGTGAAGGAATGGGCTATGGTATGTTATTTGCAGTAGCATTAAATGATTCGGTGGAGTTTGATAAACTTTGGAACTTTACTAAGAATTATTTAGATGAATATGGACTTATGAACTGGCAGATAGATGAAAGTGGAAAAGTAATAGGAGAAGGTTCAGCATCAGATGCAGATGAAGACATAGCTTATGCCCTACATCTTGCAGCTAAAAAGTGGAAAAATGCTGATTATTCTAAAGCAGCCAGTGAGATGATAAATTCCATAAAAAAATATGACATATCTTCTGAATATATATTGCTGCCTGGAGATAAGTGGAGAGATAATATAAAACTTAATCCTTCATATATAGCACCATTATATTATTTAGATTTTCAGAATATAGAGGGTCAGGATAAAAATTATTGGAAAAAAGTTAGTGAAATAAACATGAGTTTACTTGAAAAGTATGCTGATAAAGATACTGGTTTTCTACCAGATTGGATTAAAGAGGATGGGAGTATAGATGATCAGGACAATATAGTAGGTTACGATTCAGTAAGAGTTCCTATAAGATTGTTAAGCTTTTACAAGAAAAGCGAGGATTCAAGAGCAAAAAATATATTATTAAAACAAGAATGCTTTTTAAATAAAATAGGTGCAAATAACCTAGTAGCGGGATACAGCACAAGAGGAGAAGGGCTACAAAGCTATATAAATACTACTTATTTAGCTTCATACACTTCCTCTGCACTTATAAAACCTAAATCTTCATTAAGTAAAGAGCTTATAAATAAACTTAAAGAGGATGACGACAATAGTTATTATGGAAGCTCTTTAAAGCTTTGGATACTTCTTATTGAAGAAGGAAGATTCTAAGTTGTAAATGCTACAATATTTTAAAATTATAAAATATTGTAGCATTAGCTTTGTGATATGATTAGCGCAATAGCTCTATAAAGTATTTATAATGAAGAGGTTTAATATAAGAAATAGTGTATGAAACTATGTTATCTTTATCATCATAATAAATTCTCCTAGTCTTTACGAAATAATAAGTTTCTTTAACAGAGAACATATCACATAGATATTTAGGGCATCCAACAAGTTCAATCGAATCTTTTTTCTTTATTATATTAATGTCATTATATTTTTCTAAAGTATCACATAAGTCTAAGCCAATCTCATATTTATTTTTAGGTAAATTCAAACTTTTAGATATTAAAGATTGAAAGAATCCAATTTTTTCATTATCATAAGATACTTCAATCTCAATGGAAATTAGCTCAACACTTGGATTTAATTTTAATATTTCTGCATAATCACTAGACTTATCAACAGAAAGTAGATGTACATCTTTATCATAATCATCTAAGCTTTTAATTAGAAAATTTTCTGATTGAACTAAAACATTTCTAAAAGTAGTTTGAGGAATACTATTAATAACCATAGTTCCCCTCCCTCTTTCTCTAGAAATATATCCCTCTTTGAGTAATTCATCCAATGCTTTTGTAACAGTAGCTCTACTTACATTAAATTCATTTTTAAAATTTATTTCTGAAGGAAGAAAATCGCCCACTTTATATTCTCCATTCTCAATTTTTTCTTTTATATATTCTTTTATTTGATAATATATTGGAGATGCCTTTTTATTTCTATCTAAGTTCATTTCTTTAAACTCCTTTAAGTTATTTAATTATAAAATATTATTAAGCTTTTAGATTGGTACCAAAATTAAATGAACGGATGACCGGATGACTAGTTGACCGGTCAACCTGTTAAGCAGTCAATCGGTCAGGCGATTGACTAGTCAAGTTTATGAAATATTTGCTTCATTATTTGGATAAACTAATAAAAAACTAGAAAGGTAAAAATAATATGAATTATGATTTTTTTATTAGTTCTTTAGATGACCATAATCAAGAAAGTATTTTATTATCTGAAAAAATAAAACCTAAAGAAGTTATATATATTTGTGAAAATGAAGAAAAAAGTATAAATAGATTAGAGGCTTTAAAAGAGTTTTATAAGGAAAAGTTTCCGAAGATTATTTTTAATAGCATAATAATTAAAAATATTAATTTAAAAGAGATCATAGGGGAATTAGAGAAATACTTAAAAAAGAAATGTATCGTAAATTTAAGCGCTTCAGACAAAATATTGAATATTATACTAATGCATATATGTGAGGTTTATAATCTTGAAGGTATTTGCCTTGATATAGAAAAGGGTAGGGTGCTAGAAGTTATAAATGGTCAGATATTTATGAATAAACACAGTGATATGGATTTAGATATAGATGAGATAATAGAAAGCTTTGGAGGAAGCATATTAGTAGAGTCTACGGATATTGATAATAGTGAAGTTATTAGAAAAATAAGTCACACCATAGCTAATAATTTAGATAAATGGGAAAGTTTAAAATATAGGCTTTACGATAAAAGAATTTTTATGGTAGATGAGATAGATTCTAGAATTATGAGAATTAATTTAGAGTTTCTGACTAATGAAGAAAAAAGTATATGCACTTCTACTCTTAAGTTCTTAAGAGAATATGAGCAGCTTAGTTATAGTGAAAAATCAGAAAATATAACTGTAGAGTTTAAAAATGATTATATAAGAAGTTTTATATTTAAGAGTGGAAGCTGGTTAGAGGCATATGTGAAAGATGTAATATCTGAAATTAAACAAATAGATGAAGTAAAAAGCGGTGTGGTTTTTTTATGGAATGATGAAAGGGCAAGAATTAAAAATGAAATAGATGTTATGGCAATTAAAGATTCAACGCTTATATGTATATCCTGTAAAGATAGTGCTAAATACGATGATGTAGCCCTAAATGAGCTTAATGTATATAGTGAAAAAGTTGGAGGAGATAATATAAAAAAGATTCTTGTTGCTACAAAGGAGCCATTAAAGACCTCCATGTTTTCAAGAGCTAAAGAGATGGATATTAATATAGTAATATTTGATGGAAATAGAGAGAAGTTTAAAAAGTCTTTGGAAGCGGTTGTAAAAGGAGAGCTAGTACACTTATAATAGAGTTAATATATAGAAGGTGGGATTAGCATGTTTTTTATAGGGATCTTTGGAATAGATAGAAGGCATAAAGAGATAAAAGAAATTAAAGATGTTTCATGCAAAGAGTGTAAGGATGGAACTTTAAAGTTATACAAAGAGTATTCTTTATTTCACTTTTTCTTTTTACCTTTAATTAAGTGGGGAGAAGAGTATTTTATATTCTGTAGTAAATGTGGAACTACATATGAACTTAATAAAGATAAGGGTAAAAATGTAGAAAAAGGCATAGAAGAGATCAATTATTGGGATTTGAAAGTTCTAAAAAGAGGCGTAATAAAAACTTATTGCAATAACTGTCATAAAGAACTTAATGAAGATTATGAGTTTTGTCCATATTGTGGAGAAAAGATTTAAGCAGTACTCAGTGGGAGTACTGCTTAATTTCTATATTTTTTTACCTATTGTTTCGCCCATTAGTACCTTAGTTTCATATCCTAAAGCAGTTTGAGCTAGGATATCTCCATCTATTTTTAAGGTATCCTTTTTAAAGAATAAAATTGTGGTAGAACCTCCAAATTTAAAGTAACCTTTTTCATCTCCTTTTTTTACTTGAGAACCAGGTTTATAGGTTTGAATTATTGTTCCAACACAGGTAGCACCTACTTCTACATGTATGATGTTATCAAAGTTTTCAGATTTAAATATACTCCATTCTCTTTTGTTTTGACAGAAAAGTTTAGGTATTCTCTCTAGGGCTATAGGATTTACTGAGTAATAGCCTCCATTAATAAATCTACTTTCACCGCATACACCATTATCTACAAAATGAAATCTATGATAATCAGTAGGGCATAATCTTAATATTAAACATACCCCACCGTCATATTCTTTAGCTACTTCATCATCTTGAAGAAGTTCTTTTAAAGAATATGTTAATCCTTTAATTTGAACTAATTTATGCATATCTATGTTTTCAAAAGCACTTAATCTTCCATCGCCAGGAGATACCAATATATTAGGGTTTTTATCGATAGGTCTAGCTTCCTCGGTTAATTCTCTGATAAAAAAGTCATTAAAACTATTAAAATCAGATGTTTTTTTTCTGCTTTTAGTCATATCTATATCAAAATCATTTATAAACGAGTTTATCTTTTTTATACTTCCTCTTGTATCACAGTAAGAGCCATATATTTTAGAAAATAGCTTTTTCTTTATCAAAAGCTCAGTTATATTTTTCCCTACAGGAGAAGAGTAAGACCATTCGATGTATTTTCTACCAGCCACCTTTTCTTCTTCATATTCTTTAGTTTCTCTATTATATACTTTTATCATAATTTGCCCTCACTTTTTAAATATTATAGACTTAATTTTAACATAATATATATAAAATATTAATACTCAATAATAATCATGTATAATAAAAGATAGGGTCTAAATCTTTGATTTAGTTTTCAAAGACTTACTCTGTGAGAATTTAATAGTTATTCATAATTTAAAGTGATATAATTAATATACTTATATGTTTAAATATACTGACTAGTTATCAAGTTGAACTATCTAGGGTTGTACCAATTTTACTTACTATTTTGTGGTGCCGTAGCTAGATATAAGACAAAACATATGGAGAGGATGCGGAATGAATAAAACAAAAAAGTCGATCTTTGATGCGGCTATTAAAATTTTTTCTAAAAGCGGATATAATGGTGCTACCATGGATGAAATAGCTTTAGAGGCAGGGGTAGCAAAGGGAACCTTATATTATCATTTTAAAAGTAAAGAGGAAATCTTTAGATTTATTATAAACGAAGGTTTAGGAATATTAGCAGATAAGGTTAACTATGTTGATAAAAATGAAAATCCTATAGAGAATCTTAAAAATATTTGCAGAGCTCAATTAGCAGCGCTATATGAGAATAAAGACTTTTTTAAGGTTTTATTAAGTCAACTATGGGGACAGGAAATAAGACAACTAGAACTTAGACAACAATTAAGAAAATATGTAGACAGGATAGAACTCTATATAAAAGATGCAATTAAGATGGGATATATAAGAGAAGGAAATGCCAATTTCATGGCCTATGCTTTTTTTGGGAGTCTATTATCTGTTGCTGTATATGAAGTTATAAATATAGATCATATTAATTTAGATGAGATTGTAGATAATCTTGTATTATACAATCTTAAAGGATTAGAAAAAAGATAAAAATATGAGTATTAAATTTTACACATAAAGCTTGCTGAAAGTTATCAGTAGCTTTATGTGTTTTTTGTTTTAGTAAGTAAAGATAATCAAAGAAAATTAAAGAAAGATAGATTAAATACAGAAAATATACGATTACTTAAACTAAAAATAAAAGAAATTATACTTTACAAGAAAAAAGTTTAGATGCAAAATATAACTGACTAGTCAGTATAAAAAAGCAGTAAGAGGTGAAGTTATGAATTTCTTAAAAATAGTTAAAGAGGATCTATCATCAATATATAAAAACAGATTCTTGAGATTTGCAGTAGCGGGAATAGTAATCGTACCATTACTCTATAGCTTACTTTACTTAGCTGCCTTTTGGGACCCTTATTCAAGAATGGATAAGCTTCCTGTTGCGATTGTTAATCTTGACAAAGGTGCAACAATGGACGGAGATGAAGTAAACTACGGACAAAATGTTTGTGATGAGCTAAAAGATAATAAGGATATGGGGTGGAGATTTGTAGGTTATGAGGATGCAGTTGATGGTGTAAATGGAGACAAATATTACTCAATGTTTGTAATTCCTGAAAACTTTTCAGAGAATGTCACCAGTGCAAAAGCTGATACTCCTGTAAAAGCTGATATTATCTACACTTCTAATAACAAGAAAAACTTCTTGGCATCACAAATAGGAGGAAAGGTAGAAGATAAACTTAAAGAACAAATTACTCAAACCATATCAAAAGAATATGCCAAAGTTACTTTTGAACAGTTTGATACAGTAAAAGACGGCATGAATAAAGCGGCTGATGGAAGTAAACAAATAGCTGATGGAATGAGTACATTAAAAGAGAACATACCAACATTAGAGGATGGTGTTGGTAAACTTTATGACGGATCTAAACAGTTAAATGACGGAATAGGGGTGCTTAACTCTAAAGTTTCAACAATAAATCCAGCAGAACTTGTAAAGGTATCTAGATATTTAAATGATGATACTGTAGCTAAGTTAAAAGGAGCTATAAGTGTAGCTAATAAGTTTCAAAACATGGATTTATCTGATTTAGATAAAATTAATCCTGAAACAGTTACTCTTATAGAAAAAAGCTATACTGACATACAATCTTTAGGTAGCTCAAAGGGATTAAATTTAATAATGTCAGAGCCTTCTATACAAAACTTAGCTGAGCAACTTAATCCAAGCAATCCTCAAGGTATAATATCTTTACAACAAAAAATGCAAGGGTTAAATGTTCTAGTTGATGATGCGAATGTTCTAAAAGCGCAGATAGCAGCTTTAGAAAGCCAAGTTCCAAAGGAACTATTAAATCAAGATTTGCAAGCTCAAATAGTGAATTTAAAGCAGGCTATAGCATCAGTAAATACTTTAAGTGAAGCTAGTAAACTTATAAGCAAAGAGGATACTCAAATGCTTCTAGGAATACTTAATGACCCATCTTCAATAGTTAATACACTTGGAGATGTAAATACAAAACTTCAAGGTATAAACAAACTTTATGAGAGTTTATCTCCAACTGATCCAGATGCGCAAGCAAAACAACAACAATTCCAACAAGGTTTTGGTGCTGTAGTTTTAAAAATGAAAACCGCAGCTCAAAGTGGAAAAAATGTTGAATTAACTCCTCAAGAAACTGGTTTAGTATTAACATATATCAATAACATGAATCAGTTAACTGAAGCGTTAAAAGGTTATAAACCAACTTTTGATAAACTAAATACAGATGTAGCTAAATATTCAAAAGTTATAAATGGAAGACTAGCTTTAATGCAAGCAAACCCACAGAGTGTTGAGGCATTAAAGAGTTTACTTACAAATTATGATAGTACTATGGCGTTAATAAATAATGAAAAACCATTATTAAATTCTATAGATAAGCTAATAACTCCAGAGAATATGAAGAACTTACAAGGAGTTATGGCAACAGTTAATAAACTAAAAGTTGATTTAAATAATAATGAGCAAACTATAAATGAACTTACTACTTTAGCTAACGGATTATCAAAAACTATGAGCAATAAAGATGTTCAAGCTTTAATACCACAATTGCAGTCAATTCAAAATGATTTAAACACTGCAAAACCATTATTAAATGGCTTGAATACAGACAAAATGACTAGTCTACTCAACGATAGTCCTAAATATGTAGCTATGATAAAGACAGTTCAAAATGATGTAAAAAATAATCAAGAGTTATTAAACAAGGCTAACAATGCTTTAACTTCTGGAAATGTTAATAAAGCAAAAGAACTAATAAATAGTGTTCCAACCTTAACAGGTGGAGTTAAGCAGTTATATGAAGGTTCTTCACAGTTAACAAATGGACTTGGACAACTTCAAGGAAATATTCCAGAGTTAAAAGATGGAGTGCTTAAGCTTTCAGATGGTTCTAATGAACTTTCAACAAGTTTAAAAGATGGCGCTGATAAGCTAGATGATAACTTAGTTAATACTCCAGAAGAAATGGGAACATTTATTTCAGAGCCAGTAGTTATGGATAATAAGATTATAGATGAAGTTAAAAATTATGGAACAGGATTTGCACCTTACTTTATCCCATTATCATTATGGGTTGGAGCTCTTATGATGTTCTTTGTAATATCACCTAAGTCTAAGGAAGAGAGAGAAGGCAAAGATGTAAGTTCAACATCTGTAGTTTTAGGAAAGTTTGTAATTTATGGTGTTGTAGGAGTAATCCAGGCTGTTTTAGCAAGTTTAGTTGTTTTAGGTTTAGGATTAAATCCTTCAAATTTACCTATGTATTTCTTCTTTAATATACTTATGTCATTAACATTTGTAGCTATGATGCAGTTCTTTATAAGTACATTAGGAGATGCAGGAAGGCTGATAGCTATAGTTTTACTAATACTACAATTAACAGCTTGTGCAGGAACATTCCCACTTGAGGTAGTTCCAAATTTATTTAAAGTATTAAATCCATATATGCCATTTACTTATGCAGTAAAAGCATTAAGGGAAGCCATATCAGGAACTGATACTTCAGTAATTGTACAATGTTCAGCTATTTTTGGAGCAATATTAGTGGTGTTTGTAGGTTTATCAGTAATATTGAGAAGAAAAGGTAATATCATACAAAGTAGATTGGAAGAAATAAAAAGCCAAGCAATGTAATAAAAAAAGAGCACTCAATTAAAATGCAATGTCATTAAGTTAGTCATTGAACATATTTGATAATTTATGCAGAGGATATCTACCGGAATATAAGATAC
>NZ_JAKGTG010000022.1:0-73021 GCF_022324845.1 Clostridium sp. YIM B02506 | reverse complement strand
GGTTGAATGGTTGAATGGTTGAATGGTTGAATGGTTGAATGGTTGAATGGTTGAATGGTTGAATGGTTGAATGTCTTAATAGCGTAATGTCGCAATATCATAATAGCACAATATCATAATCCTTGAAATTTAATATTTATAAATAAAAAAGATAGAAAAGAGAACTTATTTTGAGGCTAGAGAATATTATGGGAATAAGGAGAGAAAATGGAGAACTTAAATAAAGACAATGAAATATTGCAAGGGGAAGAAAAAATTGAGAAATTTGCTGAGTGGGTGGAAGTTAAGGGCTGACGTACCATAAGAGAGCTCGATATAGCCGACTTAGTGGAAGAAAAGCTTAAAAATGACCCTGTTAAAAAACCTGCTATTGAGACGAAAAAAGTGAAGAAAGTTGCTATACAAAGGGAGTATTATTATTCAGATTCTAAATATAAGAAGAGTTTTTACCTTGGTGTTCCTATAATAAGAATGTTAAATGACTTAAAAGGAAAACATCAAAATGTAAATGTGAGGCAGTAAAATTGTTGAATGTGCCATAAGGTATTATTATAAATATATTATTTGCAGGTGGTGATTAACCACCTGTTTTTTGTTGTGTAGAAATTTTTTATTGACAGGAAAAGGATATTAATGATATCATGTGACCATAAAGAATAAGTTGGTCATAGGGGGGTGATTGTATGGCGAAGGCTTTTACAGATGAAGAAAAAGATATAATAAAAAATAAACTTAAGTTAGCTGCACGGGAATGTGCTTCAAAATATGGAATGAAGAAAACTACTGTAGATGAATTAGCAAAAGAGGTAGGAATATCTAAAGGTGCATTTTATATTTTTTATGACAGTAAAGAACTATTGTTTTTTGAGATGATGGAGGATTTGCATGAAGAAATTTATACAAATGCTGCAAGAACTCTTATTGAGAGTGAGGGTGAAGCAGAAAGTGATAGATTGGCAAAGGCTTTTATGACAGCTCTTAAAAGTATGGCTGAAAATAATCTTATGTATTTTTTAGAAAATGAAATAGAGTTTTTACTTAGAAAAATCCCTAAAGAAGTTAAAGAAAAACACTACCATAGTGATGATTTTCATATAAAAGAACTTATGGAGCTTACTAATTTTAACTTTTCTGTTTCTTATGAAGTGGCTTCTGCTGTAGTAAGGGCCCTAATATTAACAGCTTCTAAGAGAAAAGAAATAGGGGAAGATTTTGATGAAGTTATTTGGATTTTAGTAAAAGGTGCATGCGAGAATATGCTAAAAAGATAGTAAGGTATACCCCAATAATATGATTAGTAAATAATACATAATAAGAAAGGAGGATTATATGAAACCTATTGTTGAATTTAAAAATGTATCTAAAATTTATGAAGTTGGTGATAAAAAATTAATGGCGGCTGACAGAGTTAATTTTACTATTGATGAGGGTGAATTTGTTGTAATTCTTGGACCAAGTGGAGCAGGTAAATCAACTATACTAAACTTGCTTGGAGGAATGGATTACGTAACTAGTGGAGAAATTGTAGTTAATGGCAAAAATATAGAAGGTTATTCTGATAATGAACTGACAGAGTTTAGAGGTGAAAATATTGGATTTGTATTTCAGTTTTATAATCTAATACCAACACTAACTGCATTAGAAAATGTGTCCCTTATAAAAGAAGTTGTAAAGGACCCCTTAGATGGAAAAGAAATATTGGAGTCAATAGGACTTATAGATCACGTGAATAAATTTCCATCCCAATTATCAGGAGGTGAGCAGCAAAGAGTATCAATAGCTAGAGCTTTATGTAAAAATCCAACAATGTTATTATGTGATGAGCCAACAGGTGCATTAGATTCTGAGACAGGAGTTATGATTTTATCTTTACTTCAAAAAATGTGTAGAGAAAATAAAAAGACAGTTATAATAGTAACTCACAACGGAATTCTTGCTGAGGCTGCGGATAAAGTCATAAGGGTTAAAAATGGGAAAATACAAGAAATTATTGTTAACACCTCACCTAAAAAAATAAGTGAGGTGAATTGGTAATGTTATTTCGTAAAATGCTTAGGGATATGAAGCAGCATAAAACACAGTTTATTTCTATTTTTCTAATGGCTTTCTTAGGCGTTTATATCTATAGTGGTGTAGGTGGAGATTGGCATGGATTGAAAAAGATAGTAGATAAATATTACACAGATACTAATCTATCTGATATTTGGATTTACAGCAAAGGATTTTCTAAAGAGGATATAGAGAAAATTGAAAAACTTACAGATGTTAAAGAAGCTCAAGGTAGGATGAGTATTGAAGGGATAGGGGATTTTGATAATAATCCAAGTTTAAAACTTAATTTCTTAGATGAAGATAAAGTATCTAAAAATTTTCTTGTTGAAGGGGAAGAATTCTCGGTAGATAAAGAAGGTATTTGGTTAGATTATAGTTTTGCTAAGGAAAAAAAGTTAAAGATTGGAGATGAAATAAAGGTTAGTTATTATGGAGTCTCAATAACTGAAAAGATTAAGGGTACTATATATAATCCAGAGTATGTTTATTTTACAAAAGGTAATGACATGATACCAAATCATAATAACTATGGTTTTGCATATTTATCATATAAATCACTACCAGCTGGATTTAATATTGTATATACAGATTTATTGGTTACTAGTGAGAATAAGAATTATTCCGCACTTGAAGATGAGATAGATAAAACATTAAATGGGAAATATAGTGTTATTATATCAAGAGAGGATTTTCCGAGTTTTACTATGTTTGATGAGGAAATTCAACAACACAAAGCCATGGGACAGGTATTCCCAATAGTTTTTTTAGGAATAGCAGTTTTAACTATTGTGACCACAATGTCAAGATTGGTGAATTCTCAGAGAACACAAATAGGAACTCTAAAAGCTCTGGGTTTTAAAAGAAGACAGATTCTTTTTCATTATATTTCTTATGGATTTTGGTTACCTCTTTTAGGTGCAGCCTTAGGAGCTATATTAGGGCCAATAAGCTTACCATTTCTTTTTTATAAATCTCTAAAAACCACTTATACACTTCCAGAATGGAAACCAGGGATAGCCTTGAGTTTTGGAGTGGTAGCATTGATTTCAGTGACTTTATGTGTTATAGCAACTTATTTAACCTGTATGAATGTATTAAAGGACACTCCTTCAGAAACTTTAAGACCTAAGGTACCTAAAATTATGAAGCAAAACATTATAAGCAAGACTAAGCTATGGAATAAACTTGGGTTTAATGCTCAGTGGAACTTTAGAGATATATCTAGAAGTAAAATAAGATCTATAATGGGTATAGTTGGAGTAATGGGATGTATGGCGTTATTAGTTTGTGCATTTGGGCTACAAAACAGCTTAGACGATATGAGTAATTGGCAGTATAGGGATATATATAGATTTGATAGCAAATTGGAGCTTGAAGAAAATATAAATGAACAAGAACTGAAAAATATAATTGATAATACAAATGGAGAAGTCTTAATGGAGGGAGCTATTGAGGTTAAAGTAAATGGAGCGAAAAAGAGTGGAACCATGCTTGTAACTGATGATACAACTCTTATAAAATATACGGATAAAAGTAGAAGGTTTATAGATTTACCTAAAAACGGGATATCAATAAGCTATAAACTTGCAAACTTACTTGGCGTGAAAATTGGAGATAAAATTGAGTGGCATATTTATGGAGAAGATAAGTGGGTATATTCCAAAGTAAGTGAAATTTATAGAGTTCCTATATCACAAGGGGTAGTAATATCTAAGGATGATTACGATAAGCTTGGATATGATTATAAGGCAACCTCAGTTATAACTTCAGAAAAAGTTAGTGAGGACTTAAAAGGAGTAAATTCGAAGTGGACAAGAGAGCAGCTTATAGAAAGTTATGATACTTTAAGCGAAGCAATGAACACATTAGTTTATATATGCATTTTTGCAGCGGCCCTTCTAGCAATAGTTGTTTTATATAATTTAGGGGTTATATCTTTTGTAGAGAGAGAAAGGGAACTTGCAACTCTTAAGGTTATAGGTTTTAAAAGAATAAAAATAGCCAAATTATTATTGACTCAAACGATAATTTTAACTATTTTAGGTATGATAATAGGAGCACCTATAGGAAAGGCGCTTATTGAATATATGTGTTCTTTTTTAGGAGATGATTTTGATATGATGGTAGTGATAAATACATCAAGTATTATTTATAGCATTATTATAACCTTGGGGCTTTCAATAATTGTAAATCTAATGTTTTCAAGAAAGATAAAAGATATCGATATGGTAAGCTCACTTAAGGGTGTAGAGTAAATTCTTTTGATGTCTTTTTGTAACTCGTAAATAACTTAACTATTCATAAAAAATAAGAAGAACAATTCAGCGCTTGTGAGAATTAAATTAACTTAATATAAGTAGATGGACTTTTTCTCACAGGCGTTTACAAAAGGTAGAGTGAAAAATAATATTTATAGTAGTTACAAAATCCTTTTACGAATTTAATTAATGGACATATAGGAAGAAATTTGTCAATAAAAAATAAGTATTTTCTTATTTTGAAAAGGTTAACAATTCATCTCTAAAATCAATTAAACTATAAACCATGTAATAATAAATTGAATTTAGAGGTAGGAATAATGGGAGTTTATAAATTAACCATAAATTTATTGAAGTCAGATTTAAAACAATGTATTTTCTATTGTTTATCCATAGCTTTTTCTGTTGGGATTATTTTTAATGCATTTAATATAGTGACAAATGAAAGTTTTGTTGCATTAGGAAAAAACGAAGCAGAAGTATCATCCACCATAATATTTTCAATAATATCAATAGTAATTTTATTTACTTTTTTCGCAAATTCTTATTTTATTATGAGTAAAAGTAAAGAAATTGCCACATCTATTTTAAGTGGAGCTAATTATTATAAAATATCAGCATTACTGTTTTTCCAAAACTTTATTATTATAGGACTTGGAAGCATATTAGGTTATATTTTAGGAATAATTATTAGTCCTTTATTTTTATACATTATGTTTAGAGGGCTTGGCATAAGCGGAAGTATTTTAGATTTATCTACTGAAGGTATCTGGGGAACATTTGCAGTTATAATGGTACAATTTTTTTGTGTAAGTTATGGAGATTTTATGTATGTATCCAGTAAAGAAATTACTGAATTAATGAAGGAAAATAGACAAGTATATAAGCCTGACGACAGGATAGTAAAAACACCTAAAATTGTATACTTAATTATTTACTTAATACCTATAGTTACAATATTTATAAATCCCAAAAAGTTAGATCCATCTGCTTTAATTTTTATAAATATAGTACTTTCAATATATGGAACTCAGGGAGTAATTAGATATTTTTTGCCAGATACAATATTAAAGCTTAAAAAGAATAAATACATAAATGATAAAGTAAAGTTAATATCCTTTAGTAATCTACATTATTCTTTAAGAAAATTAGATTTTTTAGTTGTGATACTTTCTGTTTCTACAATTACTCTTATAGCTTTATCTGGATTATATAGTCATTCGTCTAGTATTAAAATAGTAAGTATATGCTCCTATATTACTATTATTATTTTAATGGCAATAACTATTTTGTATAAGCTGATGATTGAGGTAAGTAATAGAAGATATGCATTTAAGCAGTTAAGATTGATAGGGTATACTATAAGTCAAATAAAAAAAGTTATATTTCATGAAGTGAAAATATTTTATTACATGGTAATAGGTATTCCATTATTTCATATAGTTATTTACTTAATATTATTTAAAAATATAGGAATTATATCTATGACTTTATCTTTAGCATTTTTGGGAATTTATCTACTAACCTTTTTAATTATAGGAATAATATCATATTTTGTGTATAAAAGGTTAATAACCGGTTATTTATAGGAGGCAGTTATAATGAAAAAAATAATAGAGGCTAAAAATATTATAAAAGTTTACGGGGACAAAGCAAAAGTTAAAGCATTAAATGGAGTTAGTTTAACTGTCAATGAAAGTGATTTTGTATGTATTATGGGACCATCTGGAACAGGTAAATCTACATTTTTGAATATATTAGCTACTATTGACAGACCTAATGGCGGAGAGGTTAAAATAAATGATAAAAATGTTACTATTATGTCAGAAAAAGAAATAAGCAGGTTAAGATATGAAAATATAGGTTTTGTGTTTCAAGAATTTAATCTAATAGATTCACTTACTATAAGAGAGAATATAGGGGTTCCCTTGGTGCTGGCTAATAAGGATAAAGAATATATAAATAAAAAAGTTGAAGCTATATCTAAAGATCTTAATATATATAACCTTTTATATAAGTTTCCATCAGAGTGTTCTGGTGGACAAAAACAAAGAGCTGCTATTTGCAGGGCGTTAGTTACGAATCCTAAAATGATAGTTGCAGATGAACCTACAGGAAGCTTGGATACCAAAAGTTCTCATGAACTACTTAAGATTTTGCAAGAAAGAAATGAAAAAGATGGAATTGCAATTCTTATGGTTACCCACGATTCTATGATAGCAAGTTACTCTAAAAAATTAGTTTTCTTAAGAGATGGAAAGATTGATGAAGAGATTGAAAGGAAGTCTTTAACCCAAAAGGAATTTTTCTATAAAATTGTTGATACTACGTCTAGAGAATCACAGTCATTATTTGAAGCATTTTAACAAATATCCCTTAGTTTAAAGTATAATTAAAAGCTAAGGGATATTTGTATTTAATTTATGATAGAATAGGTAAAAAGATTATTTTAGATAAATCATTATAAAGGAGCTTAATTACAATGAAAAAAGCTTTAATAGATTTTTGCAAATCGATAGATATAGAATGTGTTGGAATAGCTCCACCAGGACCATATTATGACTTTAAAGAAAGATGGGAAAAGCAGATAGAAAGAGGGTTTTTAACTGGTTTCGAAGAGATGGATATAGAAAAAAGGGTAGATCCAAGACTAACCTTAGAAACAGTAAAATCAGTTATAGTATGTCTATTTCCATATTATATTGGGGAAAGCGCGGAAGGTAATATTTCTAAATATTCTTATGGGCTAGATTATCATATAGTAGCTAAAGATAAGCTTAAAAAAATAGGAGAATTTTTAAGTGAAAATATAGAGGGTTTTCATTATAAGGAGTTTTCAGATATTGGGCCTTTAAGCGATAGATACTTGGCTCATAAGGCAGGCTTAGGGTTTTGGGGAATAAACAATCATATAATAACAGATAAGTATGGAAGTTATGTTTTTATTGGTTACATATTAAATAATTATCCTTTTGAGGCTGATAAGCCTATTGAAAAAACTTGTGTTCAATGTTTAAGATGTATGAAGGCCTGCCCGGGACAATGTATTCAAGGAGACTTCACAATAAACCCACTCAAATGCAAGTCATATTTAACTCAAAAAAAAGAAGAACCCACTAAAGAAGAAGAAGAAATAATTAAAAAAACATCATTGATATGGGGATGTGATGTTTGTCAAAATGTATGCCCTCATAATAAAGGAATTGAGGAAACTATATTAGAAGAGTTTAGGATGGATTTAAAATATAAGATAGATTGTGAAGAAATAAGCAAAATTTCTAACAAAGAGTTTACAAGAAGATATAAACATAAAGCCTTTGGCTGGAGAGGGAGGAAAATACTAGAAAGAAATTGTGAAATAATTAATAAAAATTAAGATAAAATATAAAACACTCTGATATAAAATCAGAGTGTTTCTTAATTTGGATTTGTATTTCTAATTAATACCCCTATTAATTAAATTAATTATTTTGCAGCTTTTGCAGCTTCAACAAGAGCTGAAACATAACCTTTAGTATCAACTAATGTAGCACCACTTACTGTATCAACCATCTTTTCAGTGCTAGTATCTTTTAATACTTTTTCTAAATCAGCAACTGTTTTACCAGTTACATATTTTTCGATAGCTGCTAAAGAATCTTCAACAGGAGTTGTAGCTTTACCTTTTTCTTTCATATTTTTGTTGTAGTATTCAGTATTAGCTTTCTTTGAAGCTAAAACATTTTTTGGATCAGCATAACCTTTAGCAAAATCTTTATCGGAGTTAGGTACGCCTGTTGCTACATCTGTGCTCATGAATTGATAATCATCTAAATAAGCTCCAACGATTGTATCACCAGATACTGTAGCTACTGCAATTGTGAAACATTTAGTTCCGTGAGCAGCATATTCAACTTTACCCATTTTTATGTTGCTTGTATCAACTGGAGAAGTTGATGCAGGTTCTGTTTTGCTTCCGCATCCAGCTAGTCCTAAAACAAGACCTAATGATAATACGATTCCTAAAAATTTTTTCATAGTAGTTTGTCCCCCTCTAAATTGGTATTACGTTTTCATTTATATATTACAGTGTCGTTATTTTTTTGTCAATGGAAATGTTAATAGAATTGAAACATTTTTAACAAATATTCAAAACTATCACTTTAACAGAAATATAATTAAGCTTATAATAAAAAAGTAATAACTTACTAAATACTTTAATAATAAGGGGAGCAATATATGTATAAGTATAATGATTACCATCTACACTCAAAATTTTCTTTTGATTCTAAAGAGGATATTAAAAATATAATTTTAAAAGCAAAAGATAAACATATTAAAGAAATATGCCTAACAGAACATTTCAGTATGATAGAAGGCAATGTTAGTTATGGATTCTTAGACTTTGAGGAATATGCGCAAGAGATTTCAAAGTATAATTCAACAAATAATGATATAAATATTAAACTTGGTTTAGAAATAGGAGAAGGACATTTAAGGATTAAAGAGATAGATGATTATTTAAAAGGAAAACCTATAGATTTTATAATAGGTTCACTTCATAGAATAGATAATATAGGTGTAATTAATCATATAGAAGAAAAAGATATTGATGAAGTGTACAAAAACTACTTTTTAGAAATGTATGAACTTGCAGATACAAGTGAATATGATGTGTTGGGACATATGGACTTAGTCCAACGATATGCTTGGAATAAATATTCGAGATATAATTATTTAGATTATTTAGATCTAATAGATAATTTATTAAAAAAAGTTATAGAAAAAGGAAAAGGTATTGAAATTAACACCTCTATATTAAAAAAACATAATGATTTTATGCCTAAACTAGATATAGTTAAAAGATATAAAGAATTAGGTGGAGAAATAATAACTGTTGGATCTGATGCACATAGTGCTGATAGAGTAGGGGAAGGGATAGAGTACGTATATGAGTTTCTTAAGGAAATAAATTTTAACTATATAGCTACCTATGATAAAAGAAAAGTAACACTTATACCACTGTAGAATTTATTTTTTCAGTAGTTTCATTAGATCCATTTAACAAAATAGGGTGTGTATTAACAAATGTTTAGAACACTCTATTTTACTTATTGGAATCAGAAGGGTCAGGTGGTATAATTTACATAAAAGAAGCAAGTGAGGAAGGCAAAATGAAAAAATTAAAATCTATACATATTAAACTAGCAATGATAGCAGTATTATTTATTTGGACAATAGCTTCATTAGTTATCGTTTTTAAAAATATAGTTGGAGATTTTACTATAGGGTTAGTAGTGGGAAACATTTTTCTATTAGTGATTGTATATTTGTATCTATTAGTAGACTCCATATTAAAATTAATAAAGTTAGATTCCAAGAACATAAAAGATAGGGGATTTAAGTTTATAGTATTTTTTATCCTAATAGTTATTTTGGATTTTATCCTATATTATTTTACTAAAGCCAAGGGTTTAAGATTAAGTACAAGCATACCAGTGTCAATTGTACTTTCATTAGGAATTTCTCTTTTTGATTTACCTTTTATAACTAAAATTAAGGAAGATGATAAGGATGAATAATAATATTTTAATAATTGAAGATGATGTATCTATAAGTGATATGGTAAAAAATTATCTAATAAAAGATGGTTTTAGTGTTACAACTGCTTTTGATGGAGAAGAAGGAGTTGTAAAATTTCTTAATGATGATTTTGATTTAATAATATTAGACCTAATGTTACCTAAACTAGATGGACTTGATACTATGAAAATAATAAGGAATAAAAGTTCAGTTCCTATATTAATAATGTCAGCTAAAGGTAGTGATGTAGAGAAGGCTGTAGGACTAGAGCTTGGGGCGGATGACTACATAGCTAAACCTTTTTCAATGATAGAAATATCAGCAAGAATAAAGGCTGCCATTAGAAGAGCTACTAAATATTCCACTAACAAAGAAGACAATATAATTAAAATCAAAGATATAACTATAGATTTAGATAGCTTTTTGGTTAGTAAAAATGGGCAAAATATTCAACTTACATCAAAAGAGTTTGATATATTAAAGTTATTTGTAAAGAATCCTAATAGAGTTTTCACAAAAGCTCAAATTTACAGTTTTGCATGGAAAGAAGAATATTATGGAGATGAAAATGTTATAAATGTACATATGAGAAGACTTAGAGAGAAGATTGAAGATGATCCTTCAAAGCCTGAATATATAAAAACCTTGTGGGGAATTGGGTATAAGTTGGAGGTAAACTAATTTGCTTATTATTTTATGGATTGTAATAGCTATATTAATCTGTATTATTTTGTATCAGTATTTTTCGCAAAAAGCTAGAAATGAAAACTTAGTATATATAAAGGGAAAATTAAAACAAATATTAAATGATAATAACGAAGAGAAGGTACTGGTTGTAACTGATGATAAGGTTTTAAAAGATCTATTATTAGAAATCAATAATCTTTTAGAAAACAATCAAAAGATTTTAGCTGAATATAGAAAAAAAGAAGATTCTATGAGAAAAATGCTTTCAAATATTTCTCATGATTTAAAAACCCCTCTTACTGTAGTTTTAGGTTATATAGAGACTATAAATTTAGATAAAGATATGCACAATGATGAGAAAGAAGTACTTTTAGAGAAAGTGCATGACAAAACTATTGAGGTAATTGATTTAATAAATAAGTTTTTTGATTTAGCTAAATTAGAATCAGGGGATAAGGATATTTCTCTGACTAGGATAAATATAAATGAGGTATGCAGAAAAAATATACTGAACTTTTATGATATATTAAATTCTAAAGGATTTGAGGTAGATATTAATATTCCAGAAAAAGATTTATATGCCTTTGGAAATGAAGAAGCACTTGATAGAATTTTAAATAATTTACTTTCTAATTCTGTTAAATATGGAACAGATGGCAAATTTATAGGATTAAGTATAGAAGAAAATGAGAAATCTATTTATATACATGTAATAGATAAAGGAAGAGGGATAGAAGAAGATAAGGTAGATAGGGTTTTTGAAAGAATGTATACACTTGAGGACTCAAGAAATAGGGTTTTTCAAGGCAGTGGGTTAGGTCTTACAATAACCAAAAGATTAGTTGAAAAGATGAATGGTGAAATATTTTTAAAAAGTATACCTTATAAAACAACAACATTTACAGTTAAGTTAAAAAGAATAGACTATTAAATGAAACCAAGATGTACAAAATTAATGCATCTTGGTTTTTAAACTTAAGTATTTTGTAAGATTTGATTAATAAAAAAGAGAAGTTGAAGATTTAGAATAAACTTAGAGATAAGGTAATAAAAGGAGTGAGAGCATTGAAATATATATTAAAAACTACAAACTTAACAAAAACATTTAAGGATAAAAATGTTGTTTCAAATGTTAATATGAACATTAAAAAAGGTGAGATATATGGATTTCTAGGACCAAATGGAGCAGGAAAAACTACAATCATGAAGCTTATTACTAACTTAGTTAAACCAACTGAGGGAGAAATAGAAATCTTCGGAGAGAAGCTCACAAACACATCATATGAAGTCTTAAAAAGAATGGGAACTATAATTGAGTACCCAGTATTTTATGACAAGGTAACTGGAAGAGATAATCTTGAACTTCATTGTGAGTATATGGGATATCATAATAAAGAAGCTATTGATAAAGCACTAGATTTAGTAGATTTAAAGGACATTGAAAATAAAGCAGTTAAGGATTATTCATTAGGAATGAAACAGAGGTTAGGAATAGCAAGGGCTATATTAACTAAACCGGAGTTATTAATATTAGATGAACCTATTAATGGACTTGATCCTATTGGTATAAAGGACATGAGAAATTTACTTAGAATGTTAAATAAAGAATATGGAATGACTATTTTAATTTCAAGCCATATCTTAAGTGAAATAGAGCAAATAGCAGACACTATTGCAGTAATAAATAATGGAAGATTGGTTGAAGAAGTTTCTATGGAAGAGATTAGAGGGGAAAAGAGTGAGTATATAGAAATTGTAACTAAGGATTGTTCTAAAGCTGCTTTTGTTTTAGAAAACAACTTAAATATAACCAATATAAGAGTTGAAGAAAATACACTTATAAGAATATATGATTTAAGATTAAGCCAAAATGAGATATCAAAGGCTTTAATTCTAAATGATGTTAATATAGAAGCAATAAACAAAAAAAATAATTCTTTAGAAGATCATTTCTTAAAATTATTAAAGGATGGTGAAAGAAGTGCTTAATTTAATAAAGCTTGAATATAAAAAGGCTAAAATAAGTGTTAAATCAGTAGTTATAACCAATATAATATTAGTGGCATTATTAATGATTACTGTTTATCTAGCTAAAACTGAAGGAGATTTACCTATATATGACTATAATACTATGTTTGAATTTGATGGGTTAATGGTAAGGGCAGTATTTTTAGTTTTTACTGCTGTAATAATATCTAGGGTTATGATTAGCGAATATACAAATAAAACTATAAATATTATGTTTATGTACCCAATAAAAAGGATGAAGATAATGGTATCGAAAGTGATTTTAATATTAAGTTTTTCCTTTTTAAGTATGTTTTTATCTAGCATATTCGTAAATATATGTATATATATTATGAATAAATTTATTTATATTTTTGACGAAAGATTGACATTAGAGATAATTTCTAAAGGGTTAGTTAATACTTTAATTTTTTCTTTAATCTTTTCTTTTATTAGTTTAATCCCAATGTTCGTAGGTATGAAGAAAAAGAGTACAGTAGCTACTATAGTAACATCAGTTATAGTACTTAGCATATTAGGAAATGGGGTTCAAGAATCAATAATAATTACGACTGCTATGGGTGTTATTGGAATAATAGCTTCATATTTATCTATAAGAAATGTTGAAAATGCTGATTTATTAAACTAATAAACTCCACCTTGAAATTAATCAAGGTGGAGTTTATCTTACAATTGTATACTATATTCATTACGAGTAGCAAGATGATTATTAATAGAAAGTTTAAAGAAAAATTTGGGTTTTAGATTCAGCTACTGATATAATAATAGGTATAAATTAATTTTATGATATGAAAGGAAGTATTAAATATGGCATTGATAGATTGCAATTTTCACTCATATGTACTAAATACAAAAGTAAATGTAAGAGTAGTAATTCCAACATTATTTGATATGAATAAATATGAAAAAACTTTGGATGAAGTTTATCCTATTAAAAAGTTTAAAACTTTATATTTGTTACACGGAATGTTTGATGATTATAGTTGCTGGACTAGACATTCTAATGTTGAAAGATATGCTGAAGAGAAAGATCTAGCATTAGTAATGACTTCAGTTCAAAATAGCTTTTATGTAGATACAGAATACGGGCATAACTACTACACATTTATTACAGAAGAACTTCCAAGGTTTGTTAGAATGACATTCCCTTTGTCAGATAAAAAGGAAGATAATTTTATTGGTGGCTTATCAATGGGGGGATATGGTGCACTTATGATAGCACTTAGAAATCCAGATAAGTTTGCATCAGCTGTTTGTTTATCAGGAGCTGTTGATGCTTTGGAAAGCGTTGATTTTTCAAAGGAACCTCCTTTTATTAAGTTAAAGGCAATGTTTGGCGAGAATCCTGAAAAGGTTAATCCATATAAAATATATTCACTTATAGAAAATCTGACTAAAAACGGTCTTAAACTTCCAGGAATATATCAAGCTATAGGAACAGAGGACTTTTTATATGAATCCAATGTTAGATTTAAAAAGTATCTAGAAGAAAAAGGAATTTCATCCACTTACGAAGAAGGACCAGGAGGACATGAATGGGATTTTTGGGATACTTATATTAAAAAAGCAATAGAGTGGCTTAATTTATAAATAGGATAAAGCTTAAATTAAAAGGTGATTTGATGAGTAATATTATTATAGATGTAATAACAAAAACAATAGTAGAAACATTATATTTGACAGCAGTTATAATTGTAATAGGATTTATTTTAGGAGCATTAAGAAATAATTCACTCAAAAATTTTCAAAAAAGATTTGGAAGTAAGTCTCTTATGATTACAGGTTTTATAGGAGTACCTATACATGAATTAAGTCATGGATTAATAGCCTTACTTTTTGGTCATAAAATAACTGAAGTAAAACTTTTTCAAAAACCAGATGCAAATGGAACCATGGGATATGTAAAACATAGTTATAGAAAAAATAATTTATATCATGAGATAGGTAACTTTTTTATAGGAATTGCGCCTATGTTTGGAGGAACTATATCAATTATAGCTTTAATGAGATTTGCTATTCCTAGATCCTATTTTAATTTAATTGAAATTCTTGAAGAAGGATTAAAGTTCGAAGTATTAAATAAAGAAGTTTTTTATAATATACTTCTTTTATATAAAAGTTTTTTAAAAAATATTTTTCTTATAGAAAACTTTAAAAATCCCTATTTCTATTTATTTTTATTTCTATCAATTTGCATAGCTTCTCATATATCCTTAAGTAAGGCAGATGTAAAAGGAGCTTCAAAGGGATTAGGTGTTATATTTCTCTTATTACTTATACTTAATGCTATAGGATTTTCAAACTTAATATCGCAAGTTACTATTATAAAATATAATATTTTGATGACTTCCATATTAATTTTAGCAGTTATTCTTTCATTAATAACATATGTTATAAGTATAATTCTTTTAAAACTGAAGATTTAAACATTAAAATAAATTAAGAAAAAATAAGATGCTGAGTAAGTTCTCAGCATCTTATTTTAAATAGAGTGTTGAAATATAAGTTGAGGACCTTTAGGTCCTATTTTTTTTATTGAAGTATCAGTGTATCCGCAACGTAAATATAGGTTTTGAGCAGGCGTATTTTTTTCATTTACAGCCAAGATTAGTTGGTTTATGCCTGAAAAGTTATTTTTTATAAATTCAAGAACAAGTTTTAAAGTTTGTTTTGCATATCCGTTTTTTTGAAACCTATAATTAATTGAAAAAGAACGTAATAAAATTGCATTGGGATTATGTATAAATTCCATTATATCTCTACCGTAATGAAGAATAAAAAAACCAACAGCCACATCATCGAGTAATACAACAATAGGAAACCTGTGTCTATCTGATAAGCAAAGATGAAGCACATCTTTAGGAAGCGCGGTAAAAACTTCTTGTTCTGGGGGAAGGCAGAACTTTAGTAGTTCTGGAAGGTGTTTTTCTTTATAAAAATCTAAAGTTATAATGCTTGACATCTTATCCTATAAATCCTCCTTGATTTACTATAATTACTGAGATTATAACATTATAAAATTTAAGAGTAAAGCTAAAATTAGTAACCTAAAATATTAATTCTGAAATTTATTCTTAATAATATAAAAATATAAATTTAATGATTATAGTAGTAATAATTAAAAAAAATGAATATTTTATAGTATTACTAAGTTTTAGAGGTGATAAATAATGCTGCCAAGTATAGAGGCCTTAGATCCAAATTTTAATTGGAATGATGCTAATTTTATTTTAATTGAGTATCAAGGTAATATAGAAAGCCAGATGAATAAGTTCCCAAATGCAAGATTAATAATTGTAGATAGAAGTCGTGCTATATTGGTAGTTTTAGGAAATATTTCAGAGGTCATAAAGGGACTTGGTGGATATGTTGCTAATGTAGAGCTTAATGCTTTATATTCTCCTTGCGAGACATCACCTGGAAATGCTGCCGGAGCTGACTTATTTCATACAAGCCCCTATCTTCAATTAGATGGAACGGGGACTATTATAGGAATTTTAGATTCCGGAATAGATTATTTAAATGAAGAGTTTATAAATGAGGATGGCACCACAAGAATATTAGCAATGTTAGATCAAACTGGGAGAAAAGATTATTCAAGTGAGGATATTAATAATGCAATAAAAGCAAAAAATCAAGGTTTAGACCCATATTCAATAGTACCACTTAGAGATGACCAAGGACATGGTACTTATATGGCAAGTATTGCAGGAGCTAGAGGCGTTAATCCCGAAGTTATTGGGGTTGCACCTAAATGTCATTTTGCAATAGTTAAGTTAGCTATAGCTGATGAGCGTACGAAAAGTGAATATGCGGTTGTTGGAGATAGCCCAGTGTACACTACAGTAGCGTTGATACTTGGAATGAGATATTTATACGAAGTAGCAGTTAGGTATAATATGCCAATGGTGATTTTAATACCCTTAGGATCTAATACTGGACCTAAAGATGGATTAAGTACAACTGAAAGATTTATGGATGAAATTTCTGCTACTAGAGGAATAACATTTGTGACACCTACAGGAAATCAAGGAGATGGAGAAAATCATGCTTCTGGAGAATTAACGAATGTAGGTGATGTATCAGAAATAGAATTAAAGGTAGATAGTAATCAAAGAAATATATGGATGGAGATTTGGGTCAAAAATCCAGACAAGTTTACATTATCAATAGTATCTCCAACAGGTGAAATAGTACAAAGGGTTCCACCTATTCCTAATAGGCAAACAGAAGTAAGTTTTCTATATGAAGGAACTAGGATGATTATTGAATACCTTTTACCTGAAAGGCAAACAGGAGATGAGAGAATAATTATAAAAGCTACAAATATTAAAGAGGGTATATGGAAGTTTAGACTTTTAGGGGAATTAGTTGTAACTGGAAGATATGATGCTTATTTAGTTTCGAGACAGTTGTTAGCACCAGAAACTAAATTTTTAAGACCAGATCCATATATAACATTATCAACACCATCAACAGCCACTCAAGCTATAACCGTGGCAGCTTATAATCAAAGTAATAATTCTGTAGTTGGGTTATCTGGAAGAGGTTATACAAGAGACGGAAAGATTAAACCTGATATAGCAGCAGGAGGGGTAAATGCATTAGTTGCATCTGTAGGGGGTGGAACTCAAACCATTACCGGTACAAGTGTAGCAGCAGCAGTTACAGCCGGATGCTGTAGCTTAATATATCAGTGGGGTATAGTTGAGGGGAATGACCCATCTTTATATTCACCAAAACTTAAGACTTATTTAATAAGAGGAACAGAAAAAAGATTAGGTGATACATATCCCAATAGGGAATGGGGGTATGGGATGCTCAATTTAAAGGGAGTATTCGATAATATTAGATTTTTAGATTATGAAAATAGAAAAAGAAGAAAAAACAAAGATAGAGATGGATATTATGTAGGAAGTTTATTTGTAAGACTTCCCTAATGAATTTTTATAAGTTAAATAGCAATGATTTAGAGGTGTTTATTATAGAAACAAATAAGTTTGATAGTGGATTAAATTTGTTAAACAATGTCCCGGGACAGCTAATATATAAAGTGGTTGCTTTATCAGAAAATGAAAAAATAAACCAAGGTAATGTTGAAGTTATAGTATTATTTGGAGATAATTTAGATCAAATTGTAAGTTCTACTGCCAAAATAGGTGGAGTGTTTGAAAATTTAGGTTTTGGTTTTGGAATAGTAACTGTTAAAGCATCAGATATTAGAAGATTATCAGAACTTGAAGGAGTTCAATATGTTGAGCTTCCTAAGGTGTTATTTACATCTGACTATTATAGTAATAGGGCTTGCTGTGTTTTAAGTGCATGGGAAAGTTATGGACTTTCAGGTGAAGGTGTCATAGTTGGATTTATTGATACGGGTATAGATTACACTCATCCTGCATTTAGAGATGAAAATGGAAATACTAGAATAGATTATATTTATGATTTAGGGGAAGATAGAAGAGTATATAATAGTACACAAATAAATGAAGCTATAAGAGCACAAAACCCATATTCAGTAGTAAATGTAAGGGATCCTTTAAATCATGGAACACATGTTGCTGGAATAGCTTGTGCAGGTGGAAGAGTTCCCAGGGTAAACTATGGTGTAGCTTATAAAAGTTCAATAATAATGGTTAAAACAGCAAGAGGTGGTCTTTTAAATTATGCCTTAAGTACACAGATAATGAGAGGAATAAAGTTTATTGTAGATAGGGCAAAAGAATTAAATAGACCAAGTGTCATAAATATAAGTCTAAGCACTAATGATGGTGCACATAATGGAACTAGTTTATTAGAACAATATATAGAGACTATATGCAAGCTTGAAAGGGTAGCTATAGTTGTAGCTGCTGGAAATGAAGGTGATGCTGCACATCATACTCAAGGATTATTAGAGAATACTAATAATATTATATTAAGTATTTCGGAAGCAGAAACATCAGTATCTTTACAGTTATACAAGCCTCTTTTAAGTGAATTATCTATACAAATAACAAATCCACTAGGAGAAAGAACAGGAAATATAGTTTTAAATGAAGGATATAAAGAAATGAGTATAGGCAAGGATAGGTGTATTATCTATAATACTGGGCCTAAACCTTTTGACATAAATGGAGAAATAATTGTAAGCATAGTCCCTTCAGCAGACTATGTTCCAAGTGGGCAGTGGAGTATAAACTTACAGTTATTAAATGAGTATAGAGGGATTTACAACATATGGCTTCCTATATCAGAAGCTTTAAATACAAAAACGAAATTTCTAAATCCAAGTGTATATAACACGTTAGGCATACCTGCAACGGTACAAAGTGTAATATCAGTTGGTAGTTATAATTACTTAACCAATTCCATTTCACCATTTTCAGGAAGAGGAAAAATTGAGGTAGGATCTTTTAATAAACCTGATCTTGTTGCTCCAGGTGATGAGATATTATCAACGGTTTCAGGAGGGAGTTTTGAAACTAAGTCTGGAACCTCGATGGCAGCACCACATGTAGCGGGAATATGTGCACTGCTCTTAGAATGGGGAATTGTAAGGGGAAATGATCCGTTTTTATTTGGAGATAGGCTTAAATATTATTTATCCAAAGGATCAAAAAGAGAAAGAAAAGAAATAGTTTATCCAGATCCTACTTGGGGATATGGTACTATATGTGCTTATGATTCATTAAGGCTTTTAGGTGCATCAAGGGGAAGAGAAAATTTAAATGAAATGTCTAGACAAAATATAGAATATGCTTTAGTTGAATATCAGGGAGATATAGTTGGAGATGCTAACAAACTTAATGGCGTAAATGTTCAAATTATAGATAACGAGAGGGCACTAATACAAACAACGGTAATGTCAATTGATGATGCTATAGCTTCCTTAAGAAATAGGATAACCTATGTATCACCAGGCGCAATATATACATTGTGTGATATTTCTCCACTTCAAGCTTCAGGGGCAATTATGTTCCAGGATACAAATGCACAAAACAACTTTTTATCTTTAAGTGGATCACAAGTCGTAGTTGGTATAATTGATACAGGAATAGATTATTTAAATGAAGAGTTTATTAATGAGGCGGGGAATACAAGAATTATTTCTATTTTTGACCAAACTGAAGAAGGTGGAAGAAAAATAGCAGGGCATCCAATAGGAAGTGAATTTATAAGGGCAGACATAAATAAAGCTATAGAGGAAATGAAGCAAGATAGAGATCCATATGCTATTGTTCCGTCAAGGGATACAATAGGTCATGGCACAAGCATGGCTGGAATTGTTGGGGCAAGAGGGGTTAATCCCGATATTATAGGAGTGGCTCCAAAATGTGAGTTTGCAATTGTTAAATTAAAGGAGGGAAGTCAAGGACTTAGAGATTATTATGGAGTATACGGGAATAGACCTGTATTCTATAGTATTGATATTATTTTAGCCATTAATTATTTATATGAATTAAGCTTAAATATAGCAAAACCTATGATAATATTACTGCCATTAGGTTCGACTATGGGGGCTCATAATGGATTTTCATCCACTGAGAGGTATATAGATAGAATTTCTAAAAGTCGGGAAATAACATTTGTAGTTCCGACAGGTAATGAAGGAGAAGCTTTTACGCATACATCTGGAGTAATACGAAATCAAGGTGGAATAGATAATATTGAATTACAAGTTGATAAAAATCAAAAAGATATAAGATTAGAAATATGGGTATCTAAGCCAGATAAATTTGCATTATCTGTGGTTTCACCTTCAGGAGAAATCGTTGAAAGAGTACCACCTAAACTCAACGAAGCAACACAGATAAACTTTATATATGAGAAGACACAGATGTCAATAACTTACTTCATTCCAGAAGAAAAAACTGGGGATGAAAAGATAGTTATACTTGCACGTAATATAAGAGAAGGTATTTGGATTTTTAGACTTATTGGAGATTTTGTGTCAACAGGACAATATAATGCGTGGCTATTACAAAAAGAGCTATTAGCACCTAGGACTATGTTTATTAAGCCTAATCACTATACGACACTAACACTACCTTCAACATCTTTAGAAGCTATTTCTGTAAGTTATTATGATCAGAATTATGATACCATAGTAGAAAGTTCAGGACGTGGCTTTAGTAGTGATGGAAGAATAAAACCAGATCTTGCGGCAGGAGGAATAAATGCATTAACTACTGGTCTTGAAGGTACAAATGTTCTTGTAAGCGGATCCAGTGTAGCGGCAGCAATTATAGCTGGATGTGCGGCTCTTATAATGGAGTGGGGTATAGTAAAAGGTAATGATACAGGAATGTATGCAACCAAGATGAAAACTTATTTAGTTAGAGGAACAGATAAAAGGCCAGGAGATGTATATCCTAATCCAGAGTGGGGATATGGAACTATTGATATGAAAAAAGTTTTTGACAATATAAGAAGTCTAGAGAATAAAAGTTATAGAGAAATTTCTCCAAACCTATCAGAAAATAAATTTCTAGAGGAAAAAGGACGGAATTATTTGGTTGAATACAATGGAGATATAGTTGAGGCTGTAAAAAGATTTCCTAATACCTATGCTTATGTAATAGATGATACTAGAGCTATAATAGCTATAGAAGAGTCTTTTGTTAAAGCTATAGATATAATTTCATCTATTCCCGAAGTAATTGTTATAGATTCAGGAGCTGTATTTACACTCTGTGATATATCTCCTATAGAAGCTTCAGGTGCAAACTTATTTTATAATAACACATATCTACCATTAGATGGAAGAGGGGTTGTGGTAGGCATAATAGATAGTGGAATTGATTATCTTAATAACGAGTTTATAAATGATGATGGTTCTAGCAGAATATTGTCTATTTGGGATCAAACAATAGAAAGTAATCAAGAGACCACAGGACTAATTCAAGGTACTATATATAGTCAAGAACAAATAAATAGAGCAATAAATGAAAGTGTTAATGGAAGAGATCCTTATGCAATAGTTCCATCTAAAGATGAACTAGGTCATGGAACAAATATGGCTGGAATAATAGCTGCAAAAGGAACAACGCCTGTATTTAGAGGAGTAGCTCCTAAATGTGATTTAGCAATAGTTAAGCTTAAGGAAGCATCTAAGCTAGTGAAAGAGTATTATGGAATCTATGGTAATTCTCCAGTGTTTAGAAGTACAACACTTTTTATGGCAGTAAGATATTTATATGAGCTTTCACTATCATTAAATAGGCCAATAGTAATATTTCTCCCCCTTGGTACTAATAATGGCCCTCATAACGGAGATGGATTTACAGATAGGTATATAGATGAGATATCTTCATATAATGGGATAACAGTAGTAGTACCTAGTGGAAATCAAGGAAACACTAACACACATACATCCGGTCTTATAAAAGGTGTTGGAGATGTTGGTATTATAGAGCTCAGAGTTGGTAGGAATCAGTCCAATATACGCTTCGAAATATGGATAACTAAGCCAGATAAGGTATCAATATCAATAACTTCACCATCAGGAGAAGTTATACAAAGAGTTCCACCAAAACTTAAGGGTTTTACAGAGGTTAATTTTGTTTATGAAGAAACTAATATGATAGTAGAATATTCAATACCAGAGGAAATTACGGGAGATCAAAGAATAACTATTGTATGTAGAAAAATGAAACCAGGTATATGGAAGTTTCAATTAACTGGAGAATTAATTGTAGTTGGAAGATATGATTCATGGATACTGCAAAAAGAATTACTAGCTGAAGATACTAGGTTTCTAAATCCAGATCCTCAGATTACACTAACTACGCCATCAACATCAGCTGGAGCTATAAGTGTAGCTTTTTATAATCAAAGTAATAACTCTATAGTACCTGAATCTGGAAGGGGATATACACGGAAGAATATGATAAAACCGGATATAGCAGCTGGAGGAATTAATCAGATCACAACAGATGTTAATGAAGGAACTAAGCTAGTATCCGGATCTAGTGTAGCTGGAGCTGTGGTAGCTGGATGTTGTGCCTTAATAATGGAGTGGGGCATTGTAGATAAAAATGATATAACCTTATACGCAACCAAAGTTAAAACATACTTAATAAGGGGAACGAGCAAAAGACCTGGAGATATATATCCAAATCCTCAATGGGGTTATGGGATGTTAAATATGAAAGGGGTATTTGATAATATAAGAGGAATAATTGAGGGAAGTAGAGAGCTAGTAAACATACAAAATATTAATTATTTTAACCAAGATTCTCATAGAGGTGTATTGATTGAGTATCAAGGTGATATTAGAAGTGCTATGGCAAAATACCCTAATACAGGACTCTATATATTAGATAATAGAAGAGCTGCTATAGCAATTCCTATAGAAAATTCAGATGCTTTTATAAGATCAATTCCTGAAATAATATATAATGATCCAGTAGAAGCATATACCTTAAGCGATATATCGCCAGTAGAAGCATCTCAAGCTCCATCATTTATAAATAGCTCAAATTTTGCATTAGATGGCACAGGTGTAGTTATAGGACTTGTAGATACAGGTATTGATTATTTAAATGAACAGTTTATTAATGAGGATGGAACCTCTAAAATTTTGACTATATGGGATCAAACAATAGTTCCTACTATAATAAATCCAGAACTTGTAGGTGGTGTAGAATATAGTAAAGAAGAAATAGATAGAGCAATACAATTGAAAGCAAGTGGAGGAGATCCATATTCAATAGTTCCTTCTAAAGATGAAATTGGTCATGGCACACATATGGCAAGTATACTGATTGGAAGAGGTACAACTCCAGAACTTCAAGGAGTATCGCCAGGAAGTAATATGGTTGTTGTAAAGCCTAGAATGAGTAGTAAAAAAGGTCGGGAGTTTATTGGTATATATGGAGATGTTCCTAGTTATAGAGGAACTGGAGTATTTTTTGCAGTCAGATATTTATATGAGTTAGCTTTAGAATTAAACAGACCTATGGTTATATATGTTCCTTTAGGAACAAATACAGGAGCTCATAATGGAACTACTTTTTTAGAAAGATATATAGATGAGATATCAAATCGTAAGGGAATAGTAGTTGTAGTACCAACAGGAAATCAAGGGAATACAGACACCCATACATCAGGAATGATAGAGTTTGTTGGGGATTCAAAAACAATAGAGCTAAAAATAGGAGCAAAGCAAAAAGACATTAAGTTTGAGATATGGGTAACAAAACCAGATAAGGTTTCGCTTTCGATAATATCTCCTACAGGAGAGATTATAAAAAAGATAGTTCCTAAATTTAAGGAAGATGCTGATATTAACTTTGTATACGAAAAAACTAGGATGTATGTATCGTTTTTAATTCCAGAAGAAATTACTGGAGATCAGAAGATAGTTATTTTTGCAGAAAATATTAAAGAGGGAATATGGCAATTTATTCTAATAGGTGAATTAATTACAGTAGGTAGATACGACTCTTGGTTATTACAACGAGAGTTAATAGCACCAGGAACAGCTTTTCTTAACCCAACAAGCAATACTACATTAACAATACCATCAACATCTGAAAGAGCTATAAGTGTAGGTTATTACAATCAAAACAATAATAGTATTGTACCAACCTCGGGTAAAGGATATACAAGAAATAATATTGTGAAACCTGATATAGCAGCAGGGGGAGTGAATCAAATAGTTACTTCTGTTGGTGGAGGAACTCAAGTTGTATCTGGATCGAGTGTAGCTGGAGCAATAACGGCAGGATGTAGTGCATTGGTACTTCAGTGGGGAATAGTAAATAATAATGATCCCAATATGTATGCTTCAAAGCTTAAAACCTATTTAATAAGAGGAACTAATAAAAGACCGGGTGATATTTATCCAAACCCTAATTGGGGATATGGAATGTTAGATTTTAGAATGGCTTTTGAGGCAATAAGAAGTAGTCCTGAAGAAGAGATTTTAGAAGGTAATAGTAGAGAATATTATCTTAAAAATCTATTTATTAGATTACCTAAAGAACGATATTCTAAGTGAAAATCATAAAAAGGAACAAATAGAACTTAAGACTATTTGTTCCTTTTTAGATTTCTAGGATTTAACTTAATTCATCAATATCCCATATATTTTTTCCATCTTTAATATAGCCATATTCTATAGTATCAAAATCTATAGTTTCATTTTGTTTATTATAATAGGACATAGGTATTTCAACCTCTAAAGAACCATATTTATATAATCTGCCCTTCATATAGTTTTTTTTCATGGTATCGAAATTATGAACAAGTCTTATACCAAAATTAGAATCGCTATGATAAGTAGCTCTCCAAAAGTCAGTGCTTGTTACATCTTTTTTTAGTTTTACTTTTACATTTTTATACATAATGATTCCTCCATATTATATTTGACTTGTATAATTATATTTTATCAAAGTTTGAAAATATATAAAACAAATAGATAATTATTATTGAAAATTATATTAAAATAACTTAAGCTATACTAATAGGAAAAAATTTGTAACATTGGAGGAGATGGGATGATAAGAAAACTAAAGGAATCAGATAGACAGATTTCATTAAACTTTCTAAGTGAGGAGCCTGCTATAAATTTATTTATAATTGGAGATATAGAGAATAATGGATTTAATGAAGATTTTCAAAAATTATGGGGTTCTTTTAATGAAAACAATGATTTAGTAGGTATTCTTTTAAGATATCATGAAAGTTTTGTTCCTTTGATGAGTTTGATACGATAAGTACAAATTCTCCAGAGGGAATTTCAGAAAATATAAGAAGTAAAACTTCAAGAATATATTATTCAAAAAATGAAAAAGATGAAATATGTGCAATTACTCAAAGTACAGCTGAATGTACTAAAGCAGCTATGATAGTTGGAGTAGCATGCAAAAAAGGGGATAGAAAAAAGGGACATGTTACAAAATGTTTATCTAGTTTATGTGATGATTTATTAAAAGAGGGAAAAAGCCTATGTTTATTTTATGATAACCCTAAGGCTGGTAGTATTTATCATAGATTAGGATTTGAAAATATAGATAGATGGACAATGGCAGTAGAGAAGAAATAGTAGAGGTGTAAAATGTTATATTTAGAAGAGTTATCAATGAATGCTTGGCCAGCGATACAAACCATTTTATATGATGGTTGGATTTTAAGATTTGCGAATGGATACACAAAAAGGGCTAATTCCATAAATCCTGTATATTTTTCTAATGAAAATATACACGATAAAATAGAAGAATGTGAAAAAATCTTTAAGGAGAAAAATATACCTATTGTTTTTAAGATAACACCCAAGATTTTTCCTAATAACCTAGATAAAATACTAGAATCAAAGGGTTATTTAGTAAAAGATATTACTAGATTTCAGACTCTTGATATAGAAGAGAGTGACTTTGAAGTTTCTCATAACATAAAAATAGAAGATGATTTTAATGGGGGATGGTTAGAGGCATTCTGTAAGTTAAATAAGTTAAGTGAAGAAAATAAAAATACTATAGAAAAAATGTTTAACAATATAATTTCTGAGAAATTTTTTGTTTCAATATTAGATGAAGATAAAGTTGTTGGATGCACATTAGGTGTTTTAGAAAGAAATCACGTAGGTATTTTTGATGTAATTGTTGATGAAGATCATAGAAATAAAGGATTAGGAGAAAAATTAATAAAAGCTACTCTTAGAAAAGCGAAAGATAATGGAGGAGAAAAGGCTTATTTGCAGGTAGTAGATAACAATATCTCCGCAATCAATCTATATAAGAAAATTGGTTTTAAAGAAATATATAAATATTGGTATAGGATTAAATAGATAAATTGGTCTAATTTATCTATTTATTACATAAAGTATATATGAATATAAATACTTAGGAGAGCTATAACAATGCATTTTGTGGAAGTTGAAGATAGAGTGAAATTATATGTCAAAGACTTGAATCCAGGGTATGAAGATGCTATAGTTTTTATTCATGGATGGCCAGTAAATCATAAGATGTTTGAGTATCAATTAAATTTTCTACCTAATTATAATTTTAGATGTGTTGCTATAGACTTAAGAGGTTTCGGAAAATCTGATAAACCTTGGCATGGATATTGTTATAATAGATTAGCTGATGATATTAGATTTGTTATAGAAGAGTTGAACCTTAGAAATATAACCTTAGTAGGATTTTCAATGGGAGGGGCTATAGCAATAAGATATCTATCTAGATATAAAAAAAGCAGAGTAAAAAAACTGGCTTTATTATCAGCAGCGGCTCCTGTGTTTACGAAAAGAGAAGACTATCCTTATGGGAAAAGTATAGAGGAAGTAAATAAGTTAATTTTAGACACTTATGAAAATAGACCTGAAATGATAAGTGAGTTTGGAAAAATATTTTTTAATACAGAAGTTACTCCTAATTTTAGAGCTTGGTTTAATGGTCTTGGTCTAGAGGGGGAGAACTATTCAACAATAAAAACAGCTGTATCCTTAAGAGACGAAGATTTAAGGAATGATTTAAAAAACATAGATGTTCCAACTGGAATTTTTCATGGAAAAAAAGATAAGGTTTGCCCTTACGAATTTGCGTTAGAAATGAAGAAGGGCATAAATAATTCAGTTTTATATACTTTCGAAAATAGTGGACATGGTATCTTTTATGATGAGTTAGAGGAGTTTAATAAAAATTTTACAGAATTTTTATTACAAGATTAATAGAAAAAAGTTGTTGCAAATTTATTTTTCAATGATTTGCAACAACTTTATTTTTTAAATTTCTTTATCATTAGGATAATATTGTTTAAATGCTTCATCATAATCTTCAGGTTTATTGAATTCTTGAACTTCACTTATGTAGGTGCCTTTTTCATCATGAATTTTTTCTTTATATACAGTTTTAAAACTATCACTATCTTTAACTTTATTTGATTTTCTCAATGTTTACACCTTCTTTTAATTTAATAGAAAAAGAACAAATAGGATTAAACTAACACCATTATAAATAATTTATTATACATAGATAATCTTTCGACTAAATACAAATAAATCACTACCTATAACAATGAGTCGTTCCACCATATAAAATATCTACACAACCTTATATAACCTTACGGCTATATAATATCATTACAACACCTTATATGATGTTAGCTAAACCCTATATGATAAGTTGGAATATTAGTATAATAAGAAGTTTTAGTTTCCGACTACAAAAACACTTTTCCTAACCATATAGAATTCACTAGAATTAAGTATAAATTTATACTTAATTCTAGCAAGCTTAAATAAATCTAAAAGAATTATTTAAGTATTGGCTTAATCACTATTTGTTCCTTGATATTATATTAACCTAAATTGGTTTTTATATTCTGGTAAGTTAAGGAATTAAAAACCTCTTTTTTTAGCTTCAACATAACTGTCATTTTTGCCAGGTTCCTCTATAGTCTGAGAAATTTGATTTTTAGACCATTGATCTTGAGTTTTAGTTCCATTTCTTAAAGCATTTTCTTTAGTAAAAGTTCTTTTATTATCATTTTTCATAGCTACACCTCCTTATTTCATTCTTTATTAGTATTAATAAATATTAAGAAAATATCATAAGGAGTTATAACCTAAAAAAGAAATTTTGGGCAAAATATAAGAAAGGCTTGGGGTAAACAAGCCTTTCTAAATGATGAAGGGTAAATCTATATACTAATATTTCATTTTGTGCCGAAATGAAATGAATAGTATCGAATAATATAGGAAAATATTAAAATTTTCCATTTAAAGCTGTATATATAAAATTAAATATATATACTATATTTATGTAGATAAATGAAACACTTCACTATCCATAACTAGTATATGATATAAATTCAAAAAAATCCATAGTTAAAATGAAAAATTCATTAATAAGTTCATTTTTGCGAGGTTTAAAGTTTTAGATTTATTAAATCTCTTTTGAATTATGGGGAGAATTTAGAAGCAGTTGAATATATTGTAATAAGGAATAAAATATTAAAGATTTACTATAGTATTTCTTTTAGGTAGGTGATAATCATTAAAACTTTTAGATTTATTCTAATGATTATTCTTTTTATAGGAATTTTAATTGGTTCCATTTTTACCACCAATTTAGAGGTTAAAAAGTTTTTACAATTATTTTTAGTGGCAGGACTTTTCATGACAGCAGTAATAAAGTTCTTTAAAAAACTGTGAAACTTTTTAAAAGGTATTCCTAAACTTGTGAGGAATACCTTATTTCTATAAAAACAATTTGCTGTTAATTCTTTTATCATACTCTGACCAACTACCTTCGGGAGTAATATCTCTAATCTGCTGAACCTTATTCATGGTAGCATCTATGTTATCAGCAATACTTAAAATCAAGGCTTCTTCTGTTTTAGGTTCCCTAGGAGAACCATACTCTAATTTTCCATGATGTTGGACTATGCAAGCTTTTATTCTTGCTTTAAATTCCTCAGTATAAAGAGTAGGTTGTTCGTTAAAGGCCTTTTCAACCATTTGAGTGCCTATAACTATATGTCCTTCCATTTCTCCTCTTAAACTATATCTAAAGGGAGAATCATGATAAAATTCATATATTTTACCAATATCGTGAAGCTTAGCCCCTAATATAGCAATTTCTTTACGCCTTATTCTATAGCTATATGCAAGATGTTTAGTTAGTTTCATAACCCCTAAAGTATGTTCTGCAAGGCCACCACGATAGTTATGATGTTGAGAGACTCCACCTATGCCTGATTTAAACATATCTAAAAATTCCTTATCCTTAAAGAAAAATTCATTTAAAGTTAAAACATCTTTGCTTTTAAATTCTTCTAAAGAAATTTTCTCAATCTCATCTAAAAGATTAGATATATCACCATTATATTTAGGCAAAAATATATCTAAATCTGGATTTTTTTCAATTTCATATTCTGAAACTTCGAAAATAGAAGTATATTTTCCTTTAACTTTCAAAACCATTCCTAATTCTAAACTTGTATTTGCAACTATAGATGCTTTAAAATCTCCAGAACTATCTCCTAAAATAATAATATCTTTTTTACCATCCTTATATAGTTTTCTAATTATCATAAAAGTTGATTTAATAATTGATTTAGAAATATGTATATCTTTAGCATACACTTTATTATTCATAACATTCACCTCATCAAAGACATTAAATTTATTATAAGAAAAACAAATTGAAATTATTCTAAGGAAATAGTAGATTAAAATTACAATTTATTCCCAAAATATGTAAAGTGTGATAAGATATATTTAAGAGAACCTATATGTGTAGGAGGAATATGGATGAGTTACAAAAATTATTACTATGGAGATATAAATATGGATATAAATTTATCCATGAGAAAACTACAAATATTAAGAGAAGATTTGTTTAAAGACAAACCTTTTTATAAAGGAATATATAATAAGTATAGAATAAAAACGCTTAAAAAAATTATAAAAAGTGGATTTCCCCAGCCAGCCATAGTTGTTTCATTAAATCCATTTTTAGTAGCAGCTTACTCAGATGACTTAGATTGTGTAGCTATTTTAGCTTTTCCAAAAGATTTAATTAATGAATACAAACTTACTATTGGATCAAAACTACTTTCATTAAATACTTATAAAAATGGAAATGAATATGACAACGATATTATGCCAGGTGAGAATCCAAAAGGATTATGGGTAGGGTTTACACCTAATATAGCGGATTTTTTATCTGAGGATATGGAAATTATCGAAAGGAAAAAAATTGATATATCAGATGAATATTGGGGTCGTGGATATGAACTTGGATTAAAATATATAAATAATTTTCCAGATGTACAAAGAAGTGGGGAACCTCTTTTATCAGGAAAAATACCTTTGGGAATATAAGAGGATGTTTTAGATCCTCTTTTTTATCGTATAGGAAAGTACATTCTTCCTATGCGATAAAAAAGGCAAGGGGTGCAGGGAAGGTTGTGCTCCCCGCCTCTTAAGGAGGGTGCTCAGACACTCAGTGTCGTCGAAGGGAAACATAGGGTTCCCTAGTGAAGTGGCGTAGCCACTTTTTTACCAAAAGTTATCAAGCTTATCTAAGGTAAAGACAAAATCATAATAATAATCACCATAATTACTAGTACAACCATAATCAATTAAACGTAAGCTATTATCAAGGAATCCCCATGAGGTAGGGGAATATAAATCTTCCTCTAAAAGATAGAATTTATCTGTTAAAGTATCAAGATAATCTTTAATATGTGAGTATCCTGTAAAATTACTAATGTTTATATATTTTGTTTTAGTAAAAAAAGACATAGGTGTAGCTCTCCTCATAACTATATGTTTTGGAGTAAAGTATTCTATTGGGCATAATATAGTTTTCAGATTACTTGAAGCATTTTGAAAAACATAATTTTCTACAGAATTTTGATAAAAGCCATCTATACCCTTGGAAATTTTAATTACATATTCGTCATCAAGAGCATAAACTCTTCTTGCGATACCTTCACCTAAAAAATGATATTGAGCAGACATTTCCTTTGGGGATAATTTATCTAATTCCTTTGTAAGTTCTTCCCACATTCTTATCTCCAGTAAATTAATACACTATTAGTTTACTCAAAAAATCCATAATGTGATACAAAATGAAAAAAAGGAAACCCCTATAAAAAGAGTTTCCAGAAAATTTTCTAATTAAAAAGCCCAATTTCCATCCTTAAATACTTGGATTTTTTCGTTAGTATAAGTATAACCAACTATATTTAAATCATCTGTCCCTATCATAAAATCAACATGAGTTAAAGAGTCATTTGCACCTCTTTTAACAGCTTCTTCATTTGTAATTTTATCGCCATCATCAAAGCAAGGATATGCCTTACCAATAGCAAAATGGCAGGAAGCATTTTCATCATATAATGTATTAAAGAATATTATATTTGAATTAGATATAGGTGAATCATGTGGAACTAATGCAACCTCACCTAAGTAGTGAGACCCTTCATCTGTTTCTATTAAATGTTTTAAAGTATCGTAACCTTCTTCAGCTGAAAAATCAACAACTTTTCCATCTTTAAATGTTAATGAGAAGTTATCAATTAAATTACCACCATAATTAAGTGGTTTTGAAGAAAATACAGTTCCATTGACCCCAGTTTTTAAAGGTAGAGTGAATACTTCTTCAGTTGGCATATTTGCTACAAAATATCTGCCATCAGCACAGGTTTCTCCACCTCCAACCCAAATATGTCTTTCAGGTAATTGTACTCTAATGTCTGTTCCTTTGGAATTAGTGTAATGTAACTCTTTAAAATTATTGTCATTTAAGAATTTACTTTTCTCTTGCAAGTTATCTATATGAGCTTTCCAAGCCTCATTTGGATTTTCTGTATCAATTCTAACTATATTAAATATATTTTCCCAAAGTTTTGCAACTGCATCTTCAGTAGATAAATCATTAAAGACTTTTTTAGCCCAACCTTCAGTTGGAACTGAAACGACACACCAAGGACATTTATTTGACATTAAAAGTTCAGAAAAATCCTTGTTAGCTAATTGCATAGCTTTTTGAGCTGTTGATATTTTTTCTGTATCAACACCCTTAAGGTTTTCAGGGTCGGATGCAGAGATGCTAATGAAGGCAGCTCCTTTTTTTGCATAATAAAGTTTTGATTGCACTTTCCAATCAGGAACCTCTTCTAAAGTTTCTAATGAAGCATAAGTTAAATTTATTTTTGTGAATTTTTCATCTGCCCAATGAATAGTAACTTCTTTAGCACCTTTTTTGTAAGCTTCTTCAGCCATCTTTCTAGCAAAGTCAGCACATTCTATTGGAGAGTTTATAACTAAGTAATCATTTTTTTGTATATTTACTCCTGTCCCTACAGCGAGAGAAGCATATTTTTGTAATAATTTTTCCATTTATTATCACTCCTTCAGTTTTATTTTCTCAAATCTTGCCTTATATTTCAAGCTGTAAGCATATTTTAACCTTTATATGTTAAAATTAATAATACTGATAGATGAAGTTTTTAGCTAAAAATAGTATAATTAGCTTATTATGATTTATTTGGAGGAAAAAATGAAGAAGATTTTACTTATAGATAGTAATTCACTTATGAATAGAGCGTTTTATGCGTTGCCACCACTTACTAATAGCGATGGTATCCATACTAATGCCATATATGGGTTTACTAATATGATTTTGAAAATACAGGATGAAATAGTCCCAGATTATATAATAGCAACATTTGATAAAAAAGCACCAACTTTTAGGCATAATGAGTATGCGGAGTATAAGGCAGGAAGAAAAAAAATGCCGCCAGAGCTTGCAGAACAGTTTCCTTTAACTAAGGAGCTACTTAGCTATTTAGGTATACCTATATTTGAATTAGATGGGTTTGAAGCAGATGACCTTTTAGGTACCTTATCTAAAAAGGCAGAAGAAGATAATATAGAAGTATATGTTTTAACTGGAGACAAGGATGCGCTTCAATTAGCATCTGATACCACAAATATAATAATTACTAAAAAGGGTGTATCTGAAAAGGAAGTTTATAATAGACAAAGAATGCAGGATGATTTTGGAGTTACACCTCTAGAATTTATAGATGTAAAAGGACTTATGGGCGATAAGTCTGATAATATACCAGGGGTTCCTGGAATAGGGGAAAAAACAGCTTACAAATTAATTCAGACCTATGGAAGTGTAGAGGGTGTATTAAACAACATAGCTGATATTTCAGGTAAAAAAATAAAAGATAATTTAGAAACTTACAGTGAACAGGCAATTTTCAGTAAAAAGCTTGCAACTATTATGAGGGATGTACCTATAGAATTTTCTTGGGATGAAGCTCTTCATAATGAAAATATAGATAAGAGAAAAGTTAGGGAATTACTAATTAAGCTCGAAATGAAGTCTCTTTTAGGTAGATTTCAAGAAGAGAATATATTAGAAGAAAAAGAGGATATTAATTCTCAAACTGTAACCACAATATCAGATTTCAAAAACTTAATGGATAAAATATCAAAAGATGTTTATATAATATCTGAACTTATAGAAGAGAATGTTTTTTCAAAAATTAATATAAATAGGCTTTACTTAAGTTCTAACAATGAAATTTTTATTATAGAATGTTTAAAGATGGAGATTGAAAATTCAAAAGAATATATTAAAGCACTTAAACTTCTTTTTGAAAATGAACAAATAAAAAAATATTCCTATAGAATAAAAAATATTTTAACTGTCTTAAGAAAATTTAATGTTGAACCTAAAGGCATAGAATTTGATGTTGAGTTAGCAGCTTATATAATAGATTCATCAAAGGGTAAATATCCATTAGAAAGCCTTTTAGAAAAATACTTAAATAAAGGAATTAAAGCAGAGGGTGAAGAAGAGAGGGTTTTTGAGGCTTATAATCTTAAAAATCTAGTTGATATGTTAAGAGAGAAGCTAAAAGAAGATGAAATGGAGGATCTTTACTATAATGTAGAGTTACCACTTGCAAATGTATTATCTTCTATGGAAGCGGAAGGTTTTAATATAAATAAAAAAATGTTAGAAGAATTGTCAGTTTCATTTAAAAAAGAAATAGATGAAAAAGGAAATAAAATCTATGAGCTAGCAGGTGAGGAGTTTAATATAAATTCGCCAAAGCAGTTAGGCAAAATACTATTTGAAAAACTTGACCTTCCTCCAGTTAAGAAAACAAAAACTGGATATTCAACTAATGCAGAGGTTCTAGAAAAATTAGTAGATAAACACCCAATTATAAAAGAAATAACTTATTATAGACAAATAACAAAGATATACTCAACTTATATTGAAGGGTTAAAAGCTGTTATTGATGAAGATGGAGGAATACATTCAAGCTTTAATCAGACAGTTACAACAACAGGAAGATTAAGTTCAACAGAACCTAATTTACAAAACATTCCTATTAAATATGAAATGGGTAGAGCTATAAGAAAAGTATTTATTCCTAAAGAGAAGGAAGATGTTCTTATATCAGCTGACTATTCTCAAATAGAGTTAAGAGTTTTAGCACACATGGCAGAAGATGAAAATATGCTTCATGCGTTTAGAGAAAATATAGATATTCATACTAAAACTGCTTCAGAAGTTTTTAAAGTTCCATTAGATGAGGTAACTAAGCTTATGAGAGGAAGAGCTAAAGCTGTTAACTTTGGAATAGTATACGGAATTTCAGATTTTTCTTTATCTCAAGATTTAGGGATTACTAAAAAAGAAGCTGCAGAGTATATGCAGATATATTTTGATAGATATCCTAAGATACAGGGATTTCTTCATGAGGTAACGGAAAAAGCTAAAGAGTTTGGATATGTATTAACAATTTTAAACCGTAGAAGGTTTATACCAGAAATACTATCTTCTAATAAGATATTAAAAGCCTTAGGGGAAAGATTAGCAATGAATGCTCCTATACAAGGAAGTGCTGCTGATATTATAAAAATAGCTATGATAAGAGTTTATGAAAAACTTAAAGAAAATGGACTTAAGAGTAAACTTATACTTCAGGTTCATGATGAGCTAATATTAAATGTTAAGCCAGATGAACTAGAAGAAGTTAAGGAATTAGTTAAAAATGAAATGGAGCATGTATTAGAATTAAATGTTCCTCTTGAAGTTGATGTAAATATAGGTGACACTTGGTATGATGCAAAATAGGGGGTAATAGTATGTTAAAGGTTGGATTAACAGGTGGAATTGGAACGGGAAAAAGCACTGTTAGTAAATTTCTTAAAGATGCTGGATTTCCTATAATTGATGCAGATGTAATATCTAGAGAGGTATTAGATAAATACCCAGATATATTAAAAAGAATTAGAAAAGAGTTTGGAGAAGGTTTTTTTGACTGGAAAGGTGAGTTTAGAAGAAAAGAATTCGGTAATCACATTTTTCGATTTCCAAGACTTAGAACTAGATATGAAGATCTGATAATGCCTTATATAATTAAGGAAATAGATGAGGCTTTCAAAAAATTAGAAGATAAAAAGGCTAAGATTGTGATATTAGATGCTCCAACGTTAATAGAAAATAATTTACATGAAGTCATGGATTTAGTTATTGTTGTTTGGGCTGATCACAATACACAGCTTTCAAGGATTAAAGATAGAGATAGACTGGGGACAGGAGAGGCTCTTCAACGAATAAATGCCCAGCTTAGTTTAGAAAAAAAGAAGGAATATGCAAATATAATAATTGACAATTCCAAAGACATTTTAAGTACAGAAGTTCAAGTTAGAGATTTAATAGGGATACTAAACCTTTATAAATAATTTCTAAGGAGTGAAGAATGAAAGCAAAAAAAAGAATAATAATAATTTTGTGTATAATCATATTTCTTGTATTTTTTAGAGAATGTATACTTAAAATTGTGTATCCTTTAAAGTATAAAGAAACCATAGTTGAGTATTCTGAGGAATATAATCTAGATCCATATTTAGTAATGGCTATAATAAAAACAGAAAGTAACTTTCAGAAGGATGTAGTATCTCATAAACAAGCATATGGACTTATGCAGATGACAGAGCCAACCGCGACATGGATTGTAGGAGAGATGAAAAAAACAGATTTTAAGTACAGTGATTTATTTGATGCTGATACTAATATAGAGATGGGTTGCTGGTATTTAGACAACTTAAGAACAGAATTTAATGATATTGACTTAGTACTTGCTGCCTACAATGCTGGACGGGGAAACGTTAATAAGTGGCTTGATAATTCAGAGGTTTCAAAGGATGGGGTTAATCTTCACAATATCCCTTTTGGAGAAACAGATAAATATATAAAGAAGGTTAAAGTAAATTACAATATCTATAAATTTTTATATGGGGGCATAGGGAAAAAAAATGAAGGTTAAAGTAACAATCGCAGTGGTGTTATTACTTAATCTTGTATTATTTGGTATATGGTTTATTTTTATTAAGCCATATACCTTTACTATAAATACAGGAATAAGTTGGAGCGAAAAAGAAAAAGCGAAAGAAGAAAAAGATTTACATGATTTTATAAGCAATAACCTAAGTAAAAAGGATTATGGTATATACACTACTTATTTAGAAAAACTAATGATAAAGAAACAACTAAAGGTCATAGCGTACTATCTGAGTCTCACGGATTATGGATGTTATATGCCGTAGGTGCTAATGATAAAGATGCTTTTGATGAGAGTTATGGAATTATTAAAGATAGATTACTAACCTCTAAGGGGTTGGTGGCTTGGAGATATGACGATAATGAAATTTCTAAAGGTTCTTCAACCATTGATGACCTAAGAATAATAAAAGCACTTATATATGGATCTGACAGATGGCAGGAAAATAAATATAAACACCTAGCAGCAAGTATTTCTCAGCACCTATTAAAAAATGTTGAAGACAATGGATACATATTTGATTTTAATGATGGGAGTTCAATAGGACAGGATGTTACTATTTGTTATCTAGATTTAACAACCATGAATTATCTAAAAGAGAGCAATAAAAAGTGGGATAAGATATACGCTAATTCCTTAGATCTTATAAAAAATGCTCAGATAACTAAAGGATTACCTTTGTTTAAAAAAAGCTATAGACCTAATTCAGGAAAATATTCTAATGAGACAGAAACAGAATTGGTATATTCACTTATAGCGTTAAAGTATTTACAATCTGCTAATATTGATATAACTCCAGAACTTGATTGGCTATGGAATGAATTTAATAAGGATAAAAAAATATACATAAAATATTCATATAAAGGAGAAAAATTAAGTGATATAGAATCTACGTCCATATATTCTTTTATAGGTGAGTTATTTGAGAACGATGGTAGATTTAATGAAGCTGAGAACATTAAAAAACGTATGAAAGAATTTCAAATAAAAAATAGTACAAGTCCGGTATACGGAGCTTTTGGTGAAGAAAAAACTATGGATATATATTCTTATGATAATTTAAACGCATTAATTTTTTTAAGTTCAAATGGGCTAGATGATTAAAAGAATACAAGTAACAAATAGATGGTTTTAACAGATGGTATAGTTTTAAAAATAACTAGAAAACTCTTTAGAAATGCTAAAACATTGACAAAACAGTGATATGGCATTATGATATTAAATGTAGTAAAAATAAGCAGATGTGGCGGAATGGCAGACGCACTATCTTGAGGGGGTAGCGAGTGTACTCTCGTGCGGGTTCAAGTCCCGCCATCTGCACCATATAAAAAAAGAGAGATTTTATCTCTCTTTTTCTATCATTTCAGATATTATTTTTAAAGCACTTATAAGCCTATCTATGTCTTCCATTGAGTTAAAAGCTGCTAAGGAAGCACGAACAACTCCATATCCTTCACCACTTTTAAATAGCTCATAAGCTTCAGCATTAGAGAGCCCAAGTAAATCTTGAACATAAATATCAGCACCTGAAAATCCAGCTGTAACAGTAAGTCCAAATTGAAAGCCTAAAATGCTTCCAAGCTTTTTATAAGAGATACCATCCATGTTAAAAGAAACATATGGAAGGTTTGAAGCATTTTGTTGAGAAGCATAAATAACTATACCTGGAATTTCTTTAAGTTCCTTTATCAGATAGCCATAAAGCATATCTTCATAATCGGAGATGTTTTTAAGTCCAATACCTTTTAAGAAACTAAGAGCTTCACCAAATGAAATTATTCCCATAAAATCAGGATAGCCTGCTTCATGAGATAAAGGAGAGTCCTTTAAAATATATTTTTCATCATTTACAAAATGAGTTACTCCAGCACCATAAGTCATTGGATGATATTTATCCAAAAACTCTTTGGGACCAATAAGAACTCCTCCAGATTGCCCCGTATAACATTTATGACCATCGAAAGAGATAAAATCTATATGTTCTGGGTCAGAATGGGCTTTCATTGAAAATGGCTTGTGTTGAACAAGTTGTACAGCATCTAAAAGAATTTTTGCACCATATTTATGAGCTAAATATGCCATTTTGTAGTAAGGAGTAATTATTCCAGTAATATTTGATGCTGCTATAGCAGCTACAAGTTTAACTTTCCCTTGATATTTTATTAAAAGATCTTCGTAATGGTTCATATCTATGTTGCCATCAGGAGTAAGTCTAACTAGTAGAGTTTTAAAGCGAATTCTAAATGGCAGATAATTAGCCATATGATCCATGCGAGTAGTAATTATAACTTGATCTGGATCATCCTGTAAGGCAATGTGGCTTAAAAGATTTAAAGCAGAAGTAGTTGTGTCTGTATAAACAACTGAATCAAGTTTACTGTCTCCACCAATATAATCAATAATGATATTTCTCACATTATTGTAAGTAGTTTGAATTTGTTCAGATAAATGATTTTGTTCATTGTGATAAGAATAATGATGAAGAAGTGATTCAACTTTTTCTACAACCACTTTCGATATTTGGGGAGTTGCAGCGTTATTCATATATACGCGAGGAATATATCCAAGGGTGGTTTTCATGTAAGTATCAGTTCCAAAGAAATGATTCCTCCAAGGTGATGTAATCATAGGTTTCCTCCATATTTAATTAAATGTAAAATACACTACAATATATTCCTTTAAAAGATGATATGTGTTCCAAATTAGTTAATAGGTCATAAAAAGCATGTATAATGAAATAAAAAAAGTAAATAATTTCCTTATATTTCCAAGGAAATTATTAAAATAAATCTTCTATATATATTAGATTCAATGATGACACCAATAGAAAAATATGATAGAATAATATAAATTAATAAAGAAATGTTTTGCAAGGGCGCAGTATGTAATTACTGCGTCTTTTTTATTTAAGGGGGAGGAGAAAATGTACAAGATAGCAGTGTTTGTAGATAATTTAGGTGAAGTAACTACTTTTGATAAGCAAGGTCATTTGAGGGTGTTTTCTAAGATTCAAGGAAGTTGGCAAGTGATAAGAGATTTGATTATATTGCCTATAGCCTCAACCGAAATACATGAGATACGTGATAAATTTAAGGCAATCTCATCTGAAATTAGTGATTGTAATGTAGTTGTAGCAAAAAAAATAAGCGGAGTAGCCTATAATATACTAAGTTCATCAAAAATAGTTGTTTGGGAATGTGAAGGAAGGCCAGAAGATTTTTTAGATGATATTGTAGATGAAGAAGAAAAATTAAAAAAAGATAAAGAAACTTCTAAGAGTATAGAAGTTATTATTGAAGAACACATAAAGAAAATAAGAGAGGGACATTATTATATCAGTTTAGATGATATTCAAAATAGAAATGAAAAACTATCGTCAAAGCAAATAATAATTCCATTTTTAGAAAATAAAATTTATGAAAAATTGGACATAAGCTGTAGCCATATACCACCTTGGTTAGAGAGCAAAAGTAAAAGCTATGGATTTAGTATGAAGATTGAAGATGAATGTACAAACCAGTTAAAGATAAGTTTAATTAAAGAATAATTTTTAGAATAAGGGGGAAAATTATGAAAGAATATAATACTAAATATGGATTATTATGTGGTGTAACTTCGGCAGAATTTTATGAAGATGGAAGTTTAAAAGAATGTATATTAGATGAAAAAAATGAGATAAAAACCTTATATGGAACCTTTATTCCTCAGTATGAACAAGGGGAGATAAGGAGAAAATACAATAGTTCAATTTCTTTTTATGAAAATGGGTCTATTAAAGTTATAAACTTAAATAATGCGATGGATATAAAAATATTAGAAGATGTTTTTTCAGTAGAAAAGATAACTTTTTATGAAACTGGAGAAATAAAAAGAATATTTCACTTAAATGGAAAACTTAGTGGATATTGGGGAGAAGAAGATGAATATGAGTTAGCTAAAAAGTATAAATTTAATTTAGGATTTGGAAATTTTGAAAGTAAATTTATGAGTCTTCAACTTTATAAAAACCAAAAAGTAAAAAGTATAAGCTTTTGGCCAGGAGAAAAAGTTGAGATTAAAACTAACTTTGGATTAATTTCTATAAGAACAGGAATTTCATTGTATGAAGATGGTAGCATAAAATCTTGTGAACCTGAAAAGCCAATAAGTATAGAAACATTAATAGGTAAAATTTTAGCTTATGATATTAGCTCTATGGGTATTCATGGAGAAAATAATTCTTTAAGCTTTTATGAAGATGGAAGTGTAAGATCACTAGTTACCTCAACTGATTGCATAGAGATAAAAGGTAAACAAGGAGAATCTATAAAATATACTCCATCAGAGAAAACTAATTTATTTAATAATAGTATTAAAGATATCGTTCCAGTGAAAATTGAGTTTAGTGATGGAAAAATATTTATTATGAATCATGAATATGATATAGATAAAAGCATTTTTAATATAGTTAATAACTTTAAGAAGATTAAAGTAAAAGAAAATGGATGTACTAATTGTGAATTGAAAACTTCAGGTATTCAACTTAAAATTTAACTAGAGAGATGTAGTTAGTGTATTTTAAAAATTACACCAAATAATGCATGTTGCATTTTAAATATCATTATTATATAATCGTATTAACAAATTGATACTGTTTCTGAGATATTTGTGAAGCTCTTATTTTGAACCTACACTTAAATTTCGGGAGTTCAAGATTTAAATATCTAATTTGACTTATAAGACCTAAATGGCAAGGACATAAAGATATTTGTGAGGACACCCACCTATCGCGAGATAGGGCTCAAAATTAGAGTAACGGTATTTTGGTTTCAATATTACAATTAAAATGTAAGTATTACTTCTGGGGTATTTGTGTAGCTCTTATTTTGAACCTACATTATAACCATGGGAGTTCAAGATTTAGATATTAAATTGACCTATAAGACCTGATGGCCAGGACATAAAAGTATCTGTGAGGACACCCACCTATCGAGAGATAGGTGTCAAAATTAGGGTAGCGATATTTTGGAAGTATAACAGTGAACATTTAAGAGGGGAGACCCTCTTTTTTATCGTTAGAGGGAATTATGAAAAGTAACTTATTGATAGAAGAGTATATTAAAAAAGCCGAAGAGGCTGAGAAAGAAAATAAACAACTAAAGGCACTTAACTTATATTTAAAAGCTAATGAATTATCTAATGGGGAAGAGATTGAAGTACTTATTAGTCTAGCGTTAATATATCACAACCTTGGAAAGCTAAAAGAAGCAAAAGCTTATTATAAGGAAGCAATATCCATAAACGAAGATGAAGAAAGAGCCTATTATGGATTAGCAGTCATTTATGATGAAAATTCGGAATATGAAAAAGCAATAAACTTGTACAAAAAAGCTATATACATAAATCCAAATTATAATAAAGCATATTTCTTTTTAGCTAATGCTTATGACATTTTAGGAGATAAAGAAAGTGCAATAAAATATTATGAAAAGCTTCTAGAACTTAATGAAGAGGATTTTTGGGCTAACATAAATTTAGGTTCTATTTATGAAGAGTTAGATATAAATAATTTGGCATACAAGAAGTTTTCTAAGGCTTTAGACATAGATAAGGAACATTATTTAGCTTTATTTAATATGGGAGTTATAAGTGCTAAATTTGGAATGAGAGAAAAAGCTATAGATTATTATAAGAAATCAATAAAGAAAAACTTAGGATATGCCTATAGTTTTTTAAATTTAGCTGTGCTTTATAAACATGAAAATTTAGAAAAAGGAATAGAAGTATTAACTAAGGGTATTAGTTTTAATCCTTCCAGTCACTTCTTGTATTACAATAGAGCCTGCTTTTATGCTATTATACATGACTTTGCTAATTCTATTAAAGACTTAGAATTAGCTTTGAAATTATATCCAGATTTTATTAAATATATTTTAGAAGATGAGGAATTAGCCTTGGTTATAAAGCAGTCAGGATTTAAAAGATTAATAAAAAATAGCTAAGAACCCTAAGGGTCCTAGCTATTTTTATTTTTAAGCAAATCACGTATTTCTTGAAGAAGAACAATCTCTTCTTTAAGAGCAGCAGCTTTTTTCTCTTCCTCTTTTTTCTTAAGTTTATTTAAAAGCTTAATGAAAATAAAAATAGAAAAAGATACAATTAAAAAGTCTAATATATTTTGAATAAACTGTCCGTATTTAATAGTTACAGCATCACTATCCCCAGAAGCTGCTCTTAGTACATATTCTAAACTTTTAAAATCTGCACCACTTGTAATTAAAATTATTATAGGCATAATTATATCTTGAACCAATGAAGTAACTATTTTTCCAAAAGCCCCTCCTATAATAACACCTACTGCAAGGTCTATAACATTACCTTTTACAGCAAATTCTTTAAATTCTTTCCACATAAAAGTACCTCCTTCGTTTTTTAACACTATAATAATATAAAAAATAGAAAAAAAACAATAAATTTCTTTAAAATCATTCACATTTTTACTAAAATTTATTAAAATTAGATATAGGAGGGGTAATTTTGTTAAAAAGGAAAAATTTAAAAGAAGTTATTTATATTGAAATAGATAAAATTTATAATATTATAGTTATTTTATTATTATTATCATTAATGATTTTTTTGATGAACTTTATTTCCATAAAAATTACTTTAAGTGTAATAAAGGTGTTATCAATTATAATCAGTATCTCAATTATGATGATTACTAATACGTTACATAATAAATCAAATAATCAAAGTTTTTATTTTTTAACTTCAACATTTTTTATAGCATCTATATTTAATATTATTGACTTCATATCTAAAGAAACTATAAATGTGTACGATGATAAGATATTAAGATTTTCATATATTTTCCCAAAATTGTTAATTTCAATTATGTTATTTATGAATCTGTATTTTATTAATAACGGTAAAAAAACAAATACTAAAATAAAATATTGGACTACAATAGCATGTGTATTTTTGTTATGTTTTATAATAAATAGTTTTATAAACGATTTTTATACTCTTAACATATATATTATTGGTATATCCATAAGCTTTTTATTATTCGCATCAATAAAAAATAGAAAATTTGGATTGTTAAAGGCTAATAAATTAAATTATATGTATTTTTATGTTAATTTTTTATTGATTTCTATTACGGTTAGAAGTATTAATATCATAGTATTAAAAAATATAACAACTAATATAATACATGAGTATATAAATTTAATGGCATTTACAGTTTTTTTTGGATGTATATTGCAGCAACTTTTAAATAACTCATATAATACAACATTCAAGGACATGCATACAAGAAATAATAGTTTAAGTGAGCTAAACAGTAAAATAATGGGTAAAAGTATGGAATTAGAATTTTCTCAAAAAATATTATCAAAAAGAGAAGATATGTTCAAAAATCTCTTTAAAAATATACCTATTCCCATGCTGCTTTTAAACTTATCAAATGGTAGGATTCTTTTCTCAAATCCAGCATTTCTATCTATCACGCAAATAAGTGGATTAAAAAAGGTAATTAATAAAAAAATATTAGAGTTTGTTAAATTTGATGATATAAAGATATTTAAAGAAGAAAAATATAAAATTAATTTTGGGAAAATCTATGAAGCAGAGTTAATAAATAGAAGTGAAAAAACTTGCTTAGAAATTCAATTTCTAGAAATATCTAAAGAAGATGAACAGTGCCTTGTACTTATAACTGATATAACAGAAAAGATGAATATGTATGAGATTAAAACTAGAGTTGACCATAAAAAAATAGAAGAAAAACTTAGAAGTGATTTTTTATCAAATATTAGTCATGATTTAAAAATTCCTATAAATGTAATTTATTCAGCTGCTCAGTTAGAGAAATTACTTATATCAAATGGTAATATAGATGAAGTAAAGAAGTATCAGAGAATTGCTAAAGATAATTGTATTTCTCTCATTAGGTTAACTAATAACTTAATAGATCATTCTAGACTATCATCGGATTTTTTAAAACCAAGTTTGGAGTACTGTAATTTGGTTGAGATTATAGAAGATACTATTATGAAATTAGTTGAATACGTAAAGGGAAGCAAAATTGATTTAATATTTGATACTAATGAAGAAGAGGTTTATTTATACTTAGATAGGGATTTTATGGAACGGATAATATTAAATCTTATATCTAATGCACTTAAGTATACACCTAGAAATGGGAAAATATTAGTTGAAGTTGAAGATTCAGAAAAATCAGTAGTAATAAAGGTTGAAGATAATGGGGTAGGAATGGAAGAGGAATTTGTTAATAGTGCCTTCACTAGATATGCACGAGGGAAAAACAATGAATATGTAAGAGAAAAGGGGACAGGTATAGGTCTTTTTGTAGTGAAAAATTTAATGGAACTACAAAATGGGGGTATAGAAATTAAATCTAAAGTGGGAAAAGGTACCTCTATATTTTTGAGTTTCAACAAGGAGCTTAAGGAGAATGAACATATTTGAAGAAATAGTTGATCGTTTGAAAAATAATACAAAGATAAATATGTTTTATGTTTCTATCGTAATCACAATATTAAGCTATCTAATAACTAAAGATTATAACGTTTTTTATATAGTAATAGAAATGTTGTGCGCATCCTTGACAATGGCTATAGTTTTTATAACTTTTACTAAAAAATATAAAAGTAATAGTATTTTTAATTATATAGGATATGGTTTCACTTTATTATGTTTTATTAACACAGTACATATAGTATTAATAAATTCTATGGAAGTTGGGAGCTTTGAAAGTAAAGGTACTATTTTTGTATGGTTAGCTAATAATTATTTAGAATATATGATTATAATTATTTCTACAATTTTTACTAAGATAAAACCTAAAGTTACAGACTTAATTTTTGCCTACTGTTTAGTAATATTTGGGATAGGATTGTTTTCACTTTTCACTTTTAACTTTCAGGGAACAGCATCAGAGTATCTAATTGTAGGATATAATATATGGAAATATACCGCCATATTGTTTTTTGTTGCTTTACTTTTAATACATAAGTATAAATACTACATAGGAAGAAGTGAAAGTAAGTATTTGTATACATATTTACTTCTAGTATTTATATACGAATACATAGTAAAACTTTATTTTACTTTTAGCATACAACCCTTAGTATTTGTATACATAATTAAATATCTAGCTTACTATTTTTTATATAGAGCTTTAAATGAGTATATTTTATTTGAAAGTTATAGTAGTATGTATGATGATCTACTTAAAGTTGAGGATAGGCATATTCAGTTAAATAAAACATTAAATGATAGATTAAATATTCTAAAAGAAGTTAAAATTATTCTATCTAAAAGTGAAAAAAAATATGTTTCTTTATTAGAATCAATATCAGATGGAATAATTATATTTCACTTTGATGAGATTTCGTATGCCAATAAAGCATCAACTTATTTTATAGACATATCTTTAGATAAGGTGAAAAATATAACTTTAGGTGACACATTAGAAAAATTAGGGTTAAAGTATTCACTTTCTAATGAAAAGTTTTTAGAGGAGAGCGTAAACATAGAAATAGCTGGAGAAGAAAAATATTTAGATATTTATATGTTTGAATCAGAAGAAAACACTAAAATATTATTTATTAAGGATGTCACTGAAAAGAACATTAACTATAATCTTAAAATAGAACTCCAAAAATATTTAGGAGAAGAAAATGTTAAAAATGAATTTTATGCTAATATATCTCATGAACTTAGAACACCAATAAATTTAATATATACTTCTCTGCAGATTAAAGAGCTATATATACAAGATAATAATTACGAGGCTATAGAAAAAAATACAGTAGTTATAAAACAAAATTGTTTAAGACTTATAAGAACTATAAATAATTTTATAGATGCTAATAAGATTTCAGAGAATTATTTAAGACCTAACTACGGTATTTATAATATTGTGGAATTAGTAGAGAATGCAGCCCAAGCATCAGTTAGGTATATTGAAAAAGTGAAAATGTCGTTGGTATTTGATTCAGAAAAAGAAGAAATATACACTATATGTGATTGGGAATTTGTACAAAGAGCTGTTTTAAACCTATTATCAAACTCAGTAAAGTTTGGAAAAGTAGATGGGGATATATATGTAACTATATATATAAATAAAGATAAGCTTTGTATAAGTGTAAAAAATAATGGGCCTGGAATATCTTCAGACATTAAGCCTTATTTATTTGATAGATTTACTAAAATAAATAAGTCATTAAATAGAGATAAAGAGGGAAGTGGCCTTGGATTATATTTGTGTAGAAGTTTAATAGAACTTCAACAAGGGGAGTTAGTACTTATATCAGAAGAAGAATATGGAAATGAATTTTTAATAACATTCCCATATGAAGAAATACATATAGAAAATAAAGATTCTATATATAAATCTTTTGAAATTAATGATTTAGTAGAAAAAGTTGATATAGAATTTTCAGATATTTATTTATCAGATATCTAGACATTGTGGGTTAGGAGTGAAGAAATTCACTCCTATTGTTTTAATGGAAGCTTAATTATAAACTTACAGCCTTTATTTATATCACTTATTAATCTTATAGAACCTTTATGTTTAAGAATAACAGCCTTAGTTATAGCAAGCCCTAGTCCTGTTCCAGGGTTTTTACTAGTTCTTGATTCATCTCCTCGTGTAAATGGATCAAACATGCTCTCAGACTTATCATTAGGTATTCCTATACCATTGTCTTCAACAATTATATTTATATACTTATTGTCCTTATAACAGCTAACGGTAATAGTTGTGTTAGAAGGATTATATTTAGTGCTGTTTATAATTAAATTACTTAAAGCTCTATCTAGATTTTCATTATCAAAAGGAAGATATATTGCTTCATCTGGAATATGAAAATTATAATTAAAGCCATTTTCCTCCATTAAAGGAATATATGAAGCTATTAAAGTTCTCAAAAACTCGCAGATATCACCTTTGTTCATAGACAATTCAAAATCCCAAGAATCTAATTTTGAATAATCAAATAAATCCAAAATTAAGTTGTTAGCTCGTTCAGAATTTCTTTTTATTACAGATAGATACTTTGTTTGTTCCTCTTGGGAGATCTGCATGTTTTCTATTAGATAATCAGAATACCCAAGTATAGATGCTAAAGGTGTTTTTAAATCATGTGATATATCTAAAATAAGCCTTTTTCTAGCTTCTTCTGATTTTTCTTTAAGACTTATCTCTTCCTCTATTTTAGAGGCCATAATATTAAAGGCGTTACTCAAGTTTTTAAATTCATTTTTATTATTTAGATTTATCCTAGTAGTATAGTTGCCTGAAGCTAGTTTGTTAGCACCATGAGTTAAAAGCTTAAGAGGTGTTAAAAAATAGGAGGAGGTTATTCTAGAATAAATATAAAAAACTGCAAGAAATATTAATAAGAATATTCCAAGACAGATAAGTATAAATTGTTTAACTGTAATTCTCTTTGGTGCTAATTCAATTTCTGTGTATTTTTCAGCTGGAATGGCTAAAACCATCAAAAAGTTTCCTTTATGACTATAAGAAGTTCTATAGAAAAAAGTATTACGTCTTTTTGCTTTGCTTTCAGGAAAAAGTCCTGAATAAGCCTCGTAAGAAGATGTTATAGAATTAATATTTTCTATAGAGAGTTTCTTTTTATCAAAAGGAGGTTTTACATTTCCAATTGTATAAATAATATTATTGTTATTGTCGACTATTGCCATATAGCCACCCAGTTCAGTTATATAACTTGCATCTATATCTTTATAGTTATCCTTTATGAAGTTTTTAGGAGATGTTGCATCAGATATATCAACATTAAAATAAAATAGAGCAACAACTGCACTAGATAGTAAGGTTAAAATCAAAACAAAAAACATAAGTATAAAGGATATAACATAATTTTTAAGTAAAAAATTTGCTAGAGTTTTTCTTTTTCTAAGTCGAATAAGTCTAAAATACTTACGCATTATTTATCTTCTCCATTTTATAACCAATACCTCGAATAGTTTTTAGATATTGAGGCTTCTTAGGGTCTTCCTCGATTTTATCCCTTATATGACTTATGTGAACCATTATAGTATTATCATCACCATAATAAGTATCTTCCCAAATAGTTTCGTAAATCTGTTTTTTAGTATAAACCTTACCAGGGTTTTCAATTAGAAGTTCTAATATCTTGAACTCCTTAGCATTAAGCTCTAGAGGAATATTATTTCTAAGTACTTCGCAGCTAGTTTTATCTAGAATTAAGTAACCTAAAACAATCCTATCATTTTGTTTTCCTGTTGCATATTTATAGTATCTTCTAAGTTGAGCTTGTATTCTAGCTGTAAGTTCAATTGGGCTAAAGGGTTTTACCATATAATCGTCCCCACCAAGACCAAGACCTAAAATTTTATCCTCGTCATTTCCTCTAGCTGTAAGAAAAATAACAGGAATTTCGCTAGTATTTCTTATGTGTCTTAATATGTTAAATCCATCTACAAAGGGAAGCATAATATCTAAAACTGCTAAGTCTATATCATTAGTATCGAAGATATCAATAGCCTTTTTCCCATCCTCAGCTAAAAAAACAGTATAGTCTTCCTTAGATAAATGTAGTTTAATTAACTCTCTTATATCATTATCATCTTCAGCAATCAAAATGTTCATCTATAAAACCACCTTTTTAAAACATTCTATGTAAATTATAGCATATAAACGAGAAGTTCTGTTTTCAAATTTTACAATATAGAAAATAAGCCTGTTTATATATTATAAAATTAGAATAGTAAGTATTAAAAGCACATATAGTAAACTATGGAGTGAGGTGTTGTTATGAAAAATATTTTTAAAGTAAATGGAAAATTTAATTTGATGGATTTACTTGTAAGTGTTGCAATTCCTTTGGGTGGAGGTTTACTTGTAGGATATTTAAATAAAGGATCCATGGGAACATATAATAGCCTAGAAAAGCCCTTTTTTTCCCCACCGTCTATAGTATTCCCTATAGTATGGCCTATTCTATACATATTAATGGGGATAGCTGCTTATAGAATACGAATGTTAGGTAAGGAAGGGAAAAATGTTGCATCAGGTTTATTTACTTATTATATTCAGCTATTATTGAACTTTTTATGGCCATTCATATTTTTTACTTTCAGATTGTATGGAATATCCTTTATTGAATTAGCTATACTACTTATATTTATTATAATAACTTTTATACATTTTATTATGAAAGATAAAGTCTCAGGACTTTTATTAGTGCCATATTTAGTATGGACTACTTACGCTGGAGTACTTAACTTTTTTATATGGCTTTTAAATGAAGCTTAAAGTTGCTAGACATCAGATAAATATTCACCTTTAAAAAATTCACAAAATAAGGTATAATGTATAAGGCTCCTAAGTTTTGGAGCCTTATTAATTTGGAAGAGGAGATGTTTATGGCTAAAGCTCTTTTTGTTATGGAGAAACCTTCTGTAGCAATGGATTTTATTAAAATCCTTAAAATTAATGGAAATAGAAAAGATGGATACATAGAAGGAGATAAGGCTGTTTTTACTTGGTGTGTAGGACATATGGTCAGCATGAGTTATCCTGAAAAATATGCACCACAATATAAATTCTGGAATTTAAAAGATCTTCCTTTTTTACCTAAGGAGTACTTGTATGAAATTATTCCAAGTGTAAGCAAACAATTTAACATAGTTAATAGTCTACTAAATAGAGAAGATATAGATAAAGTATATGTTTGTACAGACTCCGGGCGAGAAGGAGAGTATATTTATAGACTTGTAGATAAAATGTCTGGAGAACCTAAAAAGGATAAATTTAGAGTATGGATAGATTCACAAACAGAGGATGAAATAAAAAGAGGGATTAAAGAAGCTAAACCTCTTTCTTATTACGATTCATTAGGGGATTCGGCTTATTTAAGAGCAAAGGAAGATTATCTTTTAGGAATAAACTTCTCAAGAGTATTAAGCCTTTTATACGCAAAAAATCTTTCCTCAGTATTAAAGGAAGATAAGGTTGTTATAGCTGTTGGAAGAGTAATGAGTTGTGTTCTTGCAATGGTAGTTGATAAAGAAAGAGAAATAAGAGAATTTAAGAAAACGCCATTTTTCAAAATAAACGGTAACTTTTTATTAGGGGAAGAAGATCTTATTTTGGAATGGAGAAGTTATGAAGGATCAAATTATTATAATTCCCATCTGCTTTATAATGAAGGAGGCTTCAGGAAAAGAGAAGATGCGGAAGGTTTAATAAATAAACTTAAAACCTTTAATGAAGGTGAAATAGTTGAAATAAAGAAAACTAAAGAAAGTAAAAATGCTCCTTTATTATTTAACTTAGCAGAACTTCAAAATGAATGTACTAAAAGATTTAAAATTAGTCCTGATGAAACTTTAGGAATAGCTCAAAAATTATATGAGAAAAAGATGTTAACCTATCCAAGAACGGATGCAAGAGTATTATCAAGCGCAGTTGCAAAAGATATAGGGAAAAATCTTTCAAGTATATATAAGAATGTTAAAGAGCCTTGGGTAAAAGAACTTTTGACTAAAATATCTGAAAATAAATGGTCATCTAAAATAGCTAAAAGTAAATATGTAGACGACTCAAAGATTACTGACCATTATGCCATTATTCCTACAGGGGAATATGCTTCAGCTGGACTTACAAAGCTTGAGATGGAAGTTTATGAGCTTGTATTAAGAAGATTTATAAGCATTTTTTATCCTCCAGCTAAATACAGCAAAACTAATATGAGCGTTGAGATTGAAAAAGAAAGATTTTATTTCTCCAAAAAAATATTAGTAGAGAAGGGGTATTTAGAGGTTTTAGGTAAAGAAGAAGCTGATGACAAGGAACTAGACATAAGTTCATTAAAGAAAGGTAAAAAGCTACCTCTTAAAGAACTTTCAATAAAAGAAGGGGAAACCACACCACCTAAAAGATATACAACAGGATCAATAATTATAGCCATGGAAAATGCAGGTAAACTTATTGAAGATGATGAATTAAGAGAACAGATAAAAGGTAGTGGAATAGGAACCTCAGCTACAAGAGCAGAAATAATAAAAAAACTTATAAGAATTGAATATCTTCAATCAAATAGCAAGACACAAATTTTAACTCCAACTAAAAAGGGAGAAATGATATACGAGGTTATAAAAGAATCTATACCATCACTTCTTAATCCAATCTTAACAGCCTCATGGGAAAAAGGATTAGGTATGGTATACGGTAAAGAGATATCTTCAGATGAATTTATGCACAAGTTGGAGAGTTATACTAAAACAAATATAAATAAGGTTATGAATCATAGTAACTTAATCCTATCAAATATAAATAAGAAATTACTGAAAGTTAAGGTTGTATACGAATAAAGAGCCATTGCATTAAGTTGCATGGCTCTTTTTGCTATTTCATTAACTGATGAATGAATAAAGCAAAATCATATATAAGTGGAGCTAAAAATACTGTCATAATTCCAGCAAGGCCTATAGATAAAGAACTCATAGCACCTTCTGTTTCGCCTATTTCTAAAGCTTTTGAGGTTCCAACAGCATGAGCAGCAGTTCCTAAAGATATTCCAACTGCTAATTCATTTTTGATTTTAAATATCTTACAAACAGTAGGTCCTACAATTGCTCCAGCTATACCAGATATTATAATTGCAATAACTGTTACAGGAACTATACCATTTAGGGATTTAGAAATTTCCATTCCTATAGGGGTTGTAACTGATTTAGCTAATAGGGATTTTATTAAGGTTCCATCTAACCCTATGTAGTAGGATAAAACTATTATACTAGCTATTCCAACAGAACTTCCCACTAAAATACCAACTGTAATAGGTATTGCATGCTTTTTCAATAAAGTTATCTGCTTATACAAAGGGACAGCTAAAACTACAGTAGCAGGACCTAAAAACATATTGATAAACTTCCCACCTTCTTCAAAGTTTGAATAATCAATTTTGAACAATAGTAAAACGGATAAAACAATAACAATAGCTATTAAAAGAGGGTTAAAGAGAGGAAATTTAGTTTTCCTATATAAAAATAGTCCTATTTCAAAAGCAATTAATGATAGTATAATTCCAAATAAAGGAGAGCTTATTAAACTACTCACTTTCTTCACTTCCTTTAGTTTTTTTATTTGATAGATATTGTACTATGGTTCCAGTTGATATAATTACTATAATAGTAGTTAAAACACATACAACAAGAAGCTTGTACCATGAATCTTTAATAACAGCTACAGAGGTTATTAATCCAACTCCTGCAGGTATAAAGAAAAAACTTAAATGATCAAGAAAGAAATTTGATACTTTTTCAACTTGATTAACTTTAACAATGTTAGTTAATAATAAAGTAAGCAAAATTAACATTCCTAATATGTTTCCTGGTATGGGTAAATTAAGTGCTTTAGATAAAAATTCACCTAAAAAATATACACTTAAAATGATCAGTAATTCTCTAAATAATTTCATATTAATCCTCCTTAAGTATACAATTAACTTTATCATCATAGAGAAGATATGTAAAATTTCAAATTGATATAGAATATATAGCTAAAACAATTACATTTTGAAGTTTTAATAGAACAAGGGGTAATTTAATAAAAACTAAAGAGAACCAAGGTTTTAGGTTCTCTTTACATAAAAATATCTAATTTAAAAATTGTTAGTTATCTTTTTTTCTACAAACCAAACAGCTTTATACATTAAATAAGCGATTATAGAAAGTAATATTATGCTCATCATAACCATATCAAGTTGTGCTACCTGACCACCATAAACTATTAAAAATCCTAAACCTTCTCTTGCAACTAAAAATTCACCCATAATTACACCAACCCAAGAAAGTCCAACATTTATTTTTAAAGCAGAGATTAAAGTTGGTATAGAAGCTGGAATAATTAAGTGTTTGAGAATTTGAAACTTATTTGCACCAAAGGTTTTTAATAGAAGAATCTTTTCTTTATCAACTTCATTAAAACCAGAGGCAACACTTATAATAGTAACTATTATAGAAATTAAAAGAGTTATAACTATTATTGACTTAATCCCATTACCTGCCCAGAATATTATAATAGGAGCTAATGCAACCTTAGGTAATGCATTTAAAACAACTAAATAAGGGTCTAAAACTTTAGCTGTAAAGGGGGAAGTCCATAGTACTATAGCAACCAGTGTACCTAAAACTGTACCTAAGGTAAAGCCAATTATGGTTTCATAACAAGTTACCCATATATGCCTTAGTAATATGCCGCTATTATAAAGTGAAATTGTTGACTTTACAATTCTACTTGGTGAAGAGGTTAAAAAAGGATCTATCCATTTGTTGTCAGCAGCTATCTCCCACAATAGCACAAAGGCAACAAGAATAAAAACCCTAACAAATCCAACCTTGAATTTTTCAATTTTTAAATTTCTAAGATAAAGTTTTTGACTTTGAGATATTTCGGCTTTATTATTGTTCATCTAAATCCCTCCATATTTCATCAAAATATTTTCTGAAGTTTTCCTCTTTTCTTTTTTTGAAAGGAGTATCTGCATTAGGAGAGAAGACTAGATTTAATTCTCTTTTTATATAAGCTGGCCTTTTTGATAATATAATTACCCTTTTAGCTAAAGATATAGCTTCACTTATATCATGAGTAACCATAATAGCAGTTTTGCCTTCATTTTTAATTATTTCATAAACCTCATCACAAACCTTAAGTCTAGTTTGATAATCCAAAGCAGAAAAAGGTTCATCTAAAAGTAATAACTCTGGATCTAAAGCTAAAGTTCTAATTAAAGCTACCCTTTGCCTCATACCTCCAGATAAATCAGAAGGCAATCTATCTTTAAAATCCCATAGTGAATAGGACTTTAAAAGTTTTTCAGCCTTAAAAAGCTTTTCCTCACTAAGTTGATGTTTTATTTTTAATGGAAGAAGTACATTATTCCACACAGAAAGCCATGGGAATAGATGATCCTTTTGAAACATATATCCCATTCTATCTTTGTGTAGTTCTATGGACTCACCATTAAAAGTGATTTCACCAGAGGAGGGAGCTATAAGTCCACTTACGATGTTTAGTAGTGTAGATTTTCCACAACCAGAAGGTCCTAAAATAGTTATAAATTCACCCTCAGATAGTTCAAGATTTATATTATTAAGAGTTTTAACTTCTCCAGATTTTGAATGATAGTTTAAATTTATATCTTTAAGTTTTAACAAACTCATATTCTCACCTGCCTTTAAAATAATATGTACAAGGAACAGTTAATAGTTAATAGTGAAGAGAGAATAGTTAAGAGTTAAGGATGAAATTCGACTACATTAACTCTTAACTATAAATTATAAATTTTTTATTAGTTAGTATCAGAACATAAGAATGCTATTTACTTAATTTAACGTCACTAACTGCTTTTTCAGAAAAACTATTATTAACTATCTTATTAAATTCAGGACGTGTAGGCATAAGTGAGCTGTCATAGGATTGTATAATATCCATTAACTTAGTTAGGTTTTCTTCCTTAACTGTTGGAAGCTCTGCAAATGCTTCAGCTTCCCTATAATTTTTAACAACATTGACTAAGATTCCTTCATCTGTTCCAGGGAAGAAAGAAGCTATAGCTTTTGCAACTTCTTCATCTGAAGCTTTAGCTACCCATAATTGACCCTTATAAATAGCATTAGTAAAGGATTGGATAGTATCAGGATTATTATCCATATAAGATTTTGTAGCAAAGAAGCCAGTATAAGCTATAGGACCTGCTTCTTTACCTATAGAACTAACAATATAAGAGCCACCATCTTTTTCTAGAACAGAAGCTGTAGGTTCAAATAAAGCAACGTAATTTCCAGTACCCGCCTTAAAAGCAGCAGCTGTAGCAGTAAAATCTAAATTAGTAACAAAATTAACATCAACTCCAGGCTTTAATCCATGATTCTTAAGAACATATTCTAAAGTCATTTGAGGAACACCACCAGGTCTTCCACCTATTACAGTTTTGCCTTTTAATGAACTCCAATCAAAATTCTTCTCATCACTTCTGCTAACCAAAAATGATCCATCTCTTTGAGTTAAAGTTGCAAAAAGTATAGGATAATCTTCTCTACCTTGATTGTTAATATAAACAACTTGTTCTGGACCTGCAAAACCTATATCAGCATTTTTACTAAGAACTTGCTGCATTGTTTTGTCTGCACCTTGTCCGGTCGAAAGATCTATTTCTATACCTTCTTCCTCAAAGTAGCCATTATTTATAGCAGCATACATAGGTGCATAAAAAACAGATCTAACAACCTCATTTAATCTAACCTTAGTAACATCTTTAGTTCCCTCAGAAGGTTTCTTAGTGCAGCCGCCTACAGTAAGTATTAAAACAAAAGTCAAAATAATTGATAAAAAAGCTTTTAGTTTCTTCATTTAATATCCTCCAACGTGTAAAATCAATCTAATTTATAATATGATTTCATGGGAGTTAATGTTAATTTTTGGTGAAAAAAATAATCATCTATACTCTGTAGAAGGCGAGTCTTAGTCTTCATCAAATTATTTCAGGAATACTTTTCTGCAATATGGATATTGATTTGATAGCAGAGAAGCTAATGTACTATAAAATATTAAAGGAGTGAATAAAAATGAGTAAAATAGGGTTATATAATTCAAAAGTTGAAGGATGTGAATGCTTAAAAGATTTTGATTTGATATTAGATAATTTCGAAGATTTATAAAAGAATATCAAAGAAAAAGATATTTATATTTTTGAAATAAGTATGAGATGTATTTTAGTAAAATTGGCTGCAGGGCGCATGAACACTATATATTCCTAAGAATATTTATTCTTAGGAATATTAATTTTTATATTTTTAGGAATATATATTGTTATATTAAAGCTATAAATGAATCTAATGAAGATATAAGAAAAAGCCTAAAGAGTATTTTAAATCCTTTAAGCTCTTCTTATAAAATATTCATTGAAGAGGATTGTCCAGTTTAAGTTTTAGAAGATCCTCTGGAACATTTAAATAATGGGAGATTTCTTTTAAAGTCTGTCCAATGAAATTCTTGAAATCATTTGGTATTATAAGTTCAGCAGCAAATAGATTAGCTTCTCTTTCAAGTTTATCAACATTAAAAAATGTATTTTTCTTTAGGAAGGTACAATTTGTTTTCTTATGTAAAATAGCATGTCCAAGTTCATGTGCACAGATGACTTTTTGAAGTTCATCTGAAAGATTACAATTTATATAAATAAATTGATTTCTTTTCTCATACTGATAGAGACCATTTATTTCTTTATGAAGATCTAAGATGTAGCAATTTACTTTTAGTGCATCACATAACTCAAAAGGATCTCTAGTATGATATTTCTTTACAATCTTATCAATCTCTCTTTTTATAAAATGCAAGACTCATACCCCCTGTAGTGACCATAACTTTTACTACTAAAGATTCAATGGTGCGAACTTTTTGGAGTGAATTTTTTATTTATAATTTTAGCATGACGAACTCCGAAAGCTAAAGTATCTAAAATACTATCTATAGCTTCTTTTGATACTGGCTCCCCAGACAACATAAATCCTTCAGAGCTTTCCATTAAATCTTGTCTTAATTTATTTATTCTTTTCTCAATATCCTTTTCATCTTTAGCAGTTAGTTCTTTATTTTCTTCAGATAAATAGCCTGTTAGTTTCATAAGGTATTTGTAAGAAACATCATAAGCTTTGGCTATTAGTTCTAGTGTTTCAGGAGTAGGTTTAGTTGGAATGTTGTTCCTTGGATCTACGCCTTTTTCTAAAGTATTTAAATATGTATGGCTTATGCCAATTAGATTAGCCGCATTTCTTAAGCTGAGTTTAAGCTCTTTTCTTTTGTTTATCAAAAAATCCTGTAGATTATTCATTTTATACACCTCAGTATCATTGTAATTCATGCATTACTAAAATGGAAGAACTTTTTGGAAAAATAAAGTAAAGCTTGATTGACAATATTTAACTCCAGTATTACACTATAAATAAAGGAAGGTGTTATACATGAAGAACAGAATTAAATTATTGAGAGCTGAGAGAAATTTAACCCAGGAAGAATTAGCTGAAAAGCTAGGAATTGCTAGACCCACATTATCTAATATAGAAAGAGGGAAGTATACTCCTAAAGGCAATTTAGTAGTCAAGATAATTAAACACTTTGGAATACCAGTTGAACAAATATTTTTTGATGAAGATGTAAAACAAGAGTAACTAAATAACTATATAAAGCTAAAAGAAGCAATTGACTTTACATAAGTAAAAACAACTGCTTCATACAACGATATGGGTAAGAGCTCTGGTACAGCTCTTACCGTTACTATATCACAAATTAAGGAAAGGAGTAACGGTTTTTGAATATAAAAATTCTTCAAGATTATTTAAAAAGGTGCAAAAATATGAGGATAGAACCAACTTGGAGAGGACTAAATAATTTTAAATGGTTCTATTTTTAAAGGAGGAAATTATGGCAAAGTTTAGATATATTTACACAGATTTTTGGAACGATCAGAAAGTAATTGAAAGATTCACACCAGAGGATAAACTTTTTATGCTATATCTTCTTACAAATAAATATACAAAACAGATTGGAGTTTACAGAATACCACTAAAGGTTATAGCTTTTGAGATAGGCTATAGCACTGAGAGTATTAATTCTATGATAGAGAGATTTATGAATCAATATAAGCTTATTGTTTATGACAAGGAAACAAGTGAAATAGCTATAAAAAATTGGGGTAAATACAACTTAAATAAAGGTGGTACCCCTATTGAGTGCTGCATTAAAGCTGAACTAGAGGAAGTTAAAAATAAGAACCTGCTTCTATATGTTTATGATGGAATAAAGAACGAAAAGCTTAAAGAAATATTTAAAGAACATATAGATAAGTTTAAGGATATTAATAAGGATACCTACACTGATAGTTGTCATAATGTAAATCAGGATTTCTATAACGACACCTCTGACGTTACTAACAACGATACCAATGAGGATATGTCCAAGCATTATTATGAAAAAGAATTAGAAAAAACATTAGAAAATAACAAACAGCCAAGTAGAGCCATTTCTACGATACGTACAAGGACACGCGGGGAAAATGAAAATAAAAAAGAAAATAAAAATGAAAATAATAAACACCTTATAAAAAACTATGAAAGTTATAATCCTCATACTGTGGAGGAGATTAACTCAGATGAAACATCAGAGAGTGAATCTAAAAATGACACAAGTAAAGTGACCTATGAAGAAATAATAGATTGCTATAACTTTATTTGTAAATCCTTACCTAAGGTTAAGGCAAGGTCTAAAACTCGAGAGAAGACTATAAAAGCTTTTTATATAAAACTTAAATCCATAGAAAAAATTAAAGAGCTTTTCTCTAAGGTTGAAGAAAGTGATTTTCTAACTGGGAGAGATGGAAAATGGGGAAACTGTGGCTTTGATTGGATCATAAAAGAATCTAATTATATAAAAATACTTGAGGGTAATTACGCTAATAAATCAAACTCTAGGAATTCTAATAAGGGCAAGTTAAGGTTTGATAATTTTAGTGGGAGAAATTATTACTATGACTCTTTGGAGAAGAAGTTACTTGGATGGGAGTAGTAGTTACTTTGTATAAGTTAATATGGTATAATTACCAGTAATTAGTGATAATTAAGCTTAAATAACAGAGAAATTTTAAAACTTAAGGAGTTTATATGAAAGGTAATAAATTGAGTAAGATCTTATATATAATAGCTGTATTATTAATTGTGATTTCATTTGTAATGAGAGAATCTAATGGTATAAGAATTTATAATTTAGCATTTGTTATTGGGATAATAGGATTAGCAATTAAGGCTGTTAGAAAATATAAAGATAGTAAAGGCGTTTTTATGATTGTTTTAGTTTATGTTCTTTTAGCTATGCCATTTATATACTCAGTATTAAAATAATATATTTTAGTTTATTTCTAACTATGGGTATTTTTTTGATTTTTGCACTGTATATGCATAATGTGAGGTATAGATAATATATGTGATAGCTATAGTTTATAATTAAGTTAATTTATTAAGTATCTGTACTTTAAGTTCGGAGGTGATGTGATGAACTATATTATAAAATATGGCAGAAATTTTATGGCAATTTCAAGTAGTATAGAAGCAGATTATCATAAGCACTGGTTATTACAAATGTTTCTCAGCAGTCACAAGGAATTAAATATTGAAGTTAATGGAAAACGTATAGTATGCAATTCTATTCTTGTAAACATGGATACACTGCATAGGTTTGACGTAGAGGGAGAACATCATTTCACTATACTAGTTGATCCTACAACAGAGCTTGGGCGTACTATGAGAGGGTTATTAATGGATCAACCTTTTTATATTTTCCCACATGAAAAAAATATAGTTATGCAGCAGGCTTTCAAAAATGTGATTGAACAAAACAGTCATGAGGCTATTCTTTCCTTTGCTCAGAGCATTCCCTTTCAGTTTATTTATAGTAATATGAAAATTTTTGATGACCGTGTTATGAAAGTACTGAATCTATTGGATGATTGTGTTTATGAAAATGAGTTTCATCAGATAAAATATTTTTCTGAAAAAGTTGGGCTCTCTGAAAGCCGCCTAGCGCATTTGTTCAAAGAAGAAACAGGTATTCCGCTTAAAAGTTATATTGTTTTACACAAACTACAGAGAGCGTATGAGTCAATCTTTAATGGTGAAAACATAACGACATCTGCACTAAATGCAGGTTTTGACAGTCCGTCTCATCTTGCATACACAAATAAAATGATGACTGGGATGTCTGCAACAAATATTATAAGAAATAGCGAGTTTTTGAAAGTTTTTTGATGAGTACTTTGGTAAAGTGTAATTAAACCAAAAGGGAGGATTACACAATGAATAAATACTTGCAAGAAACTCAAATGTTGAATTTTAACCATAAATCAATACAGAGATTGATAAAGGAAAAGCAATGGATAAACGATAATGACTTTCAAAAAATCCTAAAAATCTATAATTTTGTACGCGACGATATTGCATTTGGCTATAATACAGATGATATTATCCCTGCATCCGAAGTTTTAAATGATGGTTATGGCCAGTGCAATACAAAGGGAACATTATTTATGGCACTTCTGAGGGCAGTTGGAATACCTTGTCGGATTCATGGTTTTACCATTGACAAGAAATTGCAAAAAGGTGCAATGACAGGAATAATTTATAAGTTTGCTCCCAAAAGTATTATTCATAGCTGGGTTGAAATTCAGTATAAAGATAATTGGTATAATATAGAGGGGTTCATTTTGGACAGCCAATATTTGAAAAAGCTCCAAGAAAAGTTTAAAGATTGTAAAACCAGTTTTTGTGGCTATGGTGCAGCTACCGATAACTTTCAAAATCCACAAGTAGAGTGGAATGCTAATGATACTTACATCCAAAAAGAGGGTATCAACCAGGATTTCGGTGTGTTCGATTCACCTGATGAATTTTTTGAGAAATATCACCAACAGTTAACGCCGCTAAAAAAATGGATTTATCGGAATATCGGACGTAAACTTATGAATCGCAATGTAGAAAGAATTCGTGACTAGCATAAGATATAAACATAAATAGGAAACTGATAAATTATAATTCTCAGAATTGAATCATGTCTAAGTCTGTTCCGCGCAAACCCCAGGCAATGCTCTGGGGTTTTATTATGTCTATTTGCTTGAATGAGAGGGTTTTGATTCAATTAGCTAAAAATGAACTCTCTTCTAACAGGAATTAGTTTTTAACATAGATAACAATAATTATAACCTCAAGCACATAAAGGACTACTTACTAGATTCCTTTATCTTTTTAATTAATCTGTCTATATCAAATCCTATGTCTCTAAGATAATTAATTAATCTTTCAACATCATCAGGTGATAAATTATAAGGATATTTTTCATGAATTTTAACGACGTTATTACCAGAACTAGTATATGAGATATATTTTCTACAAAGCAGGTAGTCTATGGATACATTAAAGTAATCTGCAATTTTGATTAAAGTGATCGTATTAGGTAAGCTAGAATCACTTTCCCACTTTGTTACAGCAAGATCAGTTACATTAAGCATTTTACCTAGTTCTACTTGAGTTAATCCCATTTTTTGTCTTAAGCTTTTTATTCTTTTACCAAAAGTATTCATAACAATCCCTCAATTGTTAAATTATAACAATTAATAAACTTTCTTAGCAAGTTCATATTTAGGAAAAACATGGTGACTACTCAAAAATGCCATAATAAGATATATACAAAACAAATGTTTTTAGTTGTTTGGTTTATCATTTAATGAATTTGGTATATAATATTATAAAAGTAGTTTTCTTTAGGAGGTACGTGGAATGGTAGATAAAGATATAAATTTATATGATATTTTTATAAATTACTCATATAGTCAACTGAAAGAGTTATTTAAGAACGCAAGAACAAAGGAAGAGCAAGATTTTTATATGACTTTATCTAACTTAGTATTGCAAAAAGAACAAGCTAAGGTTATAGGTAAATAGTATGCCAACTTATACAATTTTTGCAGGAGTTAATGGGGCTGGCAAAACCTCAATATATAAATTTATTTATTATGATGAAAATAATTTGAAAAATAGCTAGTGAAAATTTATTAGATTTTACTAGCCATTTTTTCTTAAGTAATAATATAATCCCTTAAGAAAAATGATCTTACAAAGAGATAAATAATAGTTCATAGTAATATAATTAATTAAACAATAATATAGATTGAGGGAATATATTGGCAGAGGAAGAGAGTATACTATATTTTGATTTAAACATAGGAAAAAATTATTTAAGCGATTGGAAAATATCACTAGCATTAAGAGAAATAATCGCAAATGCATTAGATGAAGATGAAAATGCTATTGTAGCTATTAAGAATGAAGTTATTGTAATTAAAGACAAGGGAAAAGGCTTAACACCTGAACATTTTATTTATCAGGAAACTGAAAAAAGAGATCGTGATGATAAGAATGGAAAATTTGGGGTAGGGCTTAAAGACGCAATAGGAGTTTTATCGTCAAGAGGAATAAAGGTAGAGATTAAATCAAAGGGATATAGATATAATTTTGAAATGAAAGAAAAGAATAAGGGAAGTGGATATGAAACATTACATGCGACTATAAAGGAAATAAAAGAAGATTCATTAGAGGGAACTGAATTTAGAATTTTTAACTGTTCTAAAAGTGCAGTTGAAGAAGCTAAGTTACAATTTATAAAATTTCAAACCCCACAAGTTCTAGCAAAAACCATAAAAGGTGATGTTATTGATAAGGGGATAGATGATAAAGCCAGTATTTATTTAAATGGAATGAAGATTTCAGAAGATAGTAATCTTAGATTTTCTTATAATATTACAAATCCAAGCTCCACCATAAAAAAGGGCATAAATAGAGAGAGACAATATGTAAGTAGAACTGTTTACCAAAAAGATATATCCAATATACTTGAGAACGTAGATGATGAAACTGTATTAAATAAGTTAGTAGAGCAGATGGAAAGAAGTTATGAAGATAAAAATTATGCAGAGATCAAGTGGAAGAAGATAGCTATAAAAACAAGTAAGTATATTCTTAAAAATGAAAATGTTATTTTTATAAGTAATGAAGATATAGATAAAAGAAATGATTTATATAAAGAAGTAGTTTTAGATAAAAATATAAGAAGTATAAAAGTATCTCCTAAAATAAAAGAAACACTAAAATCAATATATTCAGAAAAAGATAAGGTCTTTTTAGAAGACTTTAAACCAGAATTAAAGGAGATTGTACCTATAAATAAATTAGATGTAAACGAAAAAAGGGTATTAGATGAGGTAGTAAAACTATTGAAAAGTATGGACGGATTAAGAGGAGAATTGTATCTATTAGATAATATAATTATTTCGAAGGAAAATATAGCTTACAAAAATACAAAAAAAAAACTCAATAGTTATTCCTAGAGAAGCATTGAGTACTATAACTAGTTGTTCAAGTAGTATAATTGATGCAATAGCTAGTGTTAGACATGCCTCCGCACAATTTAAGAATAATTTTATAGGTGAAATATGCTCGGAACTATTTGAATTAAAGAATAAAGGAATATAGTAAAAATAGAAGCTTGTGGATTACATCTGTGGGCTTTTGTTTTTTTATAATATGTTGAAAAAGGGGGAGAGATGTATAAGCAATCAATGATTTGTAGGGCAAATTGATGAAAGAGAAGAATATGATAAATATCTTGTAAGATGAATGGTTGAAAAGGTAACGGTTTATGAAGATAGATTGACGGTAGAATTTAAGTCTGGGGTAGATATAGAGGTGGAGATGTAAGAAATTATTATAAGCACCAATTTGGGGAAAAATATCCTCGGTTGGTGCTTTTTGTTTTGAAGTCATTATTTTCAACATTTTGTCTGTATCAATTGTAAAATGTAAAATTTTATGATATATTTAGATGGTAAAATTTTCACAAAAGAGGTGAGTGTGCTTTGGTAAACAATAATATAGATTTAGTTAGAGAAAAAGTAACAGCAAATATGGCAGATAATTTAGCAATGCTTCGAACAAAGTTAGGATTAACACAAGTACAATTAGCTAATTTAATTGGTGTTTCAAGACACACTATTATGCAAGTAGAAAATAAGAAAGCTAAGTTATCTTGGAATACTTTTTTAAGCTTGCTATTGGTATTTATCAAAAATCCTGAAACTAATAAACTTCTTAATATATTAGAGATATATACTGAAGAGTTGAATAATGAATTAAAGATAAGATAAATTTTTGAAAACTATAAAAGGAAGGAGCAAAATAATGAGTGGAGAAGCACTATGGAATATTATTATTTCAGAACTTTCATCTTCGAGATTAGAACTACAAACCACAACTGCTCTTTGGTTTAGAGTATCATCTCATAATGGAAGACTTTATGTTGATAGAGCTACTGACAACACACCATCAAGTGAACTATCGATGCAAAGGTCAATCTCAAAAAAAGATTTTTTATTTGTTCATTCATATTATGATCGCTGGGTTAACGGAGAGTCAGGAGTAAGGCATGAGGTGAGTAGAAAATCAAGAAACACTGCTTATATTTTTGCTCTGATAGACAAATTTGATAATTGAAGGTGATGAAATGGCTTTATCCAAGCCTAAAAAAGTAAATTTGATGGCTGAATATATTGATTATTATGAGCGTTTGATAAATGAGCAAGGTCTTGATACGCTTAATATCAAAATACCTCGAGAGGTATTTGAAGATATTTTGGATCATATTGGTAGCATTTTAAATAAAAAATCAATAGAAATGGCTAATGAGGATGGCCCGGTAAAGGAATTCCTTGAAGCTAATCCATTGCCATCTCATATGAAAGAACTATTACCTGATGACTTTAGAGTGTTTTCACTTCTTCTTAATGCGTTAAAACAATGGGTCTCAGCGGAGTCGCAAGCAACAGATAATATCTTCTTGGTGGTACTACTAGGAATACCTGTAGGGAGGCCGTTGATAAGTGTATTGTCTTGGGGTAGATCCACAATTACATCACCCTTTGAGAGATGGTAGGCCACCGATTTTATTGAGTAAAAGGGGTCATGAATTAATTTAGCAGAACAATCAAAGAAACAGTTATGGCAATGAAGAAAAAGAGGACAGCGATGAAGATGTCTGGAACATAATTAAAAAAATAAGAACTAAGAAAAGCCAATCGTGGGCGCGGCTTAGAGAAGGTTGTAATGCTATATTAACCGGAAGTTACAATTGCCGATCTGGAGCTAAATCTTTTGCAAATGTTGTAATTAGGGATACAGGATTATCAGCAAGTGATATTCTCGAAATGCTCGATAATAAGGGCTTATAAAGTATACAAGAACTTGTCCAAGCTGATTTTTGAAGCCTTGGAACAGGAGCAGCACTACAAAATGATGATGTGCAAGGATACGAAATTATATATTTGGTGTATACCCAATTTGATCATTTCCTGTGGTATGCAAATAGATAGAGATTGCAATAAGACTAGTTATTCTGACGTGTGTATTATAAAAAATTACAAACCTACAGACTAAAAGATTATAAAAATATCGTTGAGAAAAGAATTACTAGCAAAGAAGGTAAAAAACTACTACAATAATTACACTATGAAGGAAGGTAATAGTATGTTTAATGCAAAGTTAAGAAAAAATGCAATCGACAATTATAATGTAGCGGTTGAGCGTTATGAGAAAGTCGCTAATGATTTAGGTGAAAATACGAATGTTCTTTATGAAGAACGAAAAAAAGCTTTAATGCTTGTTAAACTAGTAGAAGAACGAATTAATCAATTAACAAACGCCCCAAAGGAATTCAAAGTGACCCTTCAAAAAATTGAAATTGAAGTGGAAAATTTTAAGACAAAACAACAAGAAATTAAAAAGGCAGAAGTTGAAGCAAAAGCGGCTGCTGGAGGTTCTGGAGCAGGTGCAACTTTAAGTGCTCTTGGAGTTGCTGTAGCAACAATGGGACCGACAGCAGCAATGGGCATTGCAACTACTTTTGGTGTTGCATCAACAGGTACTGCTATCTCTACTTTATCAGGAGCCGCTGCGACTAATGCTGCATTGGCATGGCTTGGTGGTGGTGCATTAGCTGCTGGTGGGGGCGGAATGAGTGCAGGTAGTGCATTCCTCGCATTAGCAGGACCAGTAGGCTGGACAATTGCTGGCGTTATGCTCGCAGGTTCTGTTGGTTCAGGCTTGTTTGCTAGTTATAAAAATAAAGAAACTGCGAAAAAGCTAGTTCTTGAGAGAGAAAATCTCGAAAAAATAATTAGGAAATTCAATACCATGAATTCAGAAGTCAAAGCGTTGGTGGAAACTACCAACACTCAAATTGCTGGAGTTACTAAAGCAGAGAAAGCTTTGATTGGAAGTGATTATAGTCAGTTCTCCAAAGATGAAAAAATTCAAGTTGGATTGCTCGTGAATTCAACTTTAACTTTAGCACAACTAGTTAATAAGGAGCTAAAATTAAATGATTAGTGAACAGACTATTGATAATAATCTTGAACAAGGTATTGCTTCCTATGTTGATTATTTAAATAATATCCGATTAACAGATTTGATGAATTCATTAGAATCAATTCTTACTAACGAAACAGATAAATTATCGAACTTAGCTACTAAATCAGCAAATGCATTATCAAATCTAGATTGGGCGAAAGCAGAAATTGATAATCTTATCAATATTAATCGTGGTGGGGAAACAGGAGTACATGGTTTTATTTCGGAATTCGCTGAAACGGGTATAAGAAATACAAGAGATGTTTTTCAAGGACTACAGAAAAGTGTTACATTATTAAATGATAATGGGCCCGCGGATATTCTACTTCAAGGTAAAGAAGTGCAAATGAAGTTTTACTCGAATATCTTAGAAGAGATTAGGCAAGCATCTAATTATGACAATATGAGTATGATGTTTCCAAAAGACCATGTGGAAGTAATAGAAAAAATTATGGGCGGAGCAAAATCTGTAGAATTTAATGGAAATGTCTTGTCAAGTGCACAAATTAATAATATTCGAAAAGCTATTGAAGATGAGAGTGCCCTGCGTGGCGTTTCTTATGATAAATGGTTGGAAGCATCAGTTAATAAGTATAAAGATGTTCAAAAAGGAACAATTGACCAAACTTTATCAGGAGAAGTAAATGACATAAATAGGCAAACTGCTAAACAAAAATCTGATATTAAAAAAGAAGTAGATAGAGATAGATTAAAAGCTCAACAAGAAGCACAACCAAGCTTTGGAGAAGCATCTAAAGTTGCTGGAATAGGTGCAGCAGTACAAGGTGGGTTCAATCTAGGGATTTTTGTCTATCGAAAACATAAAGACGGAAAAGAAGTATGGAATTTTAATATTGAAGATTGGAAAGAATGTGGAGTAAGTACAGCTAAAGGTGCTATTAAAGGTGGAATTTCTGGATATGCAATATATGGATTAACCAACGTTTGTCACCTTGCGGCACCAAGTGCTGGAGCAATTACTTCAGGTACTTTTGGTTTAAGCAATGCCATCGTCAAATATAGAAAAGGCGATGTTGATACAGATGAATTTATTGATTTAGTAACATTAAATGCTATTGATGCAACAGGTGCTGCTATTGGTGCTGCAATAGGACAAACAATTATACCAATTCCAGTTGTTGGTGCTTTGGTTGGCTCAATCGTTGCAACCACAGCGCTAAGTCTTGGTAAAGGCGTTCTAAACAAACATGAAATAGAAGTTATCAATCTTTATAAAGAAAGAGTTAATGCATTTGTTGATAAATTGGACAAAGAATACCAAGTAGAACTAGATGAGCTTTTAAATAAATATCACAAACTTGGGGAATTGCAGCAATATTCCTTTGACTTCAATATCAATGTTGAGTTAAGATTTGTTTCTTCTATTAATTTAGCGAAGTCGGTAGGAGTTCCAGAGAAAAGCATTCTCAAAAATGAAGATGAAATTGATGAATATTTTCTATGTTGATATATTTCCAACTAGCACTAAAATTAAGTTGATAGCAGTAGATAAAGTGTTCGTACCTAGACGTACTTGCTATCCTCTCGAGCCACATACTAAAAGGAAACATATCTAAGGCAAAGCTAATTTAGCAAATATTTATGAATAGATTCAAAAGGTTAATAATTTCATGATCAATAGTCCTAAATTATTATATAGAAATCATAAAGAAGGAGATTTTATGAATTATTTCACTTTACAATACGATATGAAGAAATATGAAAATAGCGGTGTTATGGCTTATCATAACAAAATTTATGAATTTGATATGTATGATGTTACTAGTGGGAGTTATATAAATAAATGGGATAAGAGAGTGACTTTTACTTTTTCAGAGTCAGATGGAAGTGAACTTACTGATTATATTTGCAATGATTTTGGGTGGATTATAGTTTCAGATAGTTTTAAAAAAGCTTTTGAGAATGAGGGGATGACTGGAATACAATTTTTACAGGTAAGTGTTATAAATAAAGATAATGATATAGAAGTAGGAATATATTATGTGGCTAATATAATTAACCTTATAGCAGCTGTTGATAAGGAGAAGTCAGAGTATTTTGAGTTAGCCCCTGATAGATATTCTTTTGTTTCTTTTGTTTTAAAAGAGGAAGCTATACGGGATTTTGATATTTTTAGATTAAAAGAATATGATGTACAGGCATTCGCATCTGAAAGATTTAAAAAGATGATAAAAAATAATAAGTTAACAGGGTTTAACTTTAATAAAGTGAAGATAGTATAACACATCACAAAAGGGCTGTCGCTAAATAATTAGTGCACAGCTCTTTTTTTATATGTTTATTCTAATCGGCTTTTTAACTTTTTAAACATTTTTCGATTTAAGTACTTTTCTATTTTTCTACTTAAGAAGTTAACTTCTTATTAAAAATAATATTGAAATGAATTTAATGAGACTTGAGAAGAAGTCTCCACAGTAATATTGTGCTTAACTTCTTATTAAACATAATAATAATCTAATGAGGCTTGGGAAGAAGCCTCTACAGCAACAAGGTGCACTTCTATTCGGTGGACGCTGTTTTTAGCGTCAGTCTAATCCATTTTATAATAGCCTATGATTCTAATGAAGGCTGGGGAATGCCTTCTACAGAGTAAATGTGTTTAACTTTTTAAACATTTTTCTTTTTAAATGTTTTTCTTTTTAACTGTTTAAATGTTTAACTTTTTAACTTTTTAACTTTTTAAATGTTTAAACATTTAACTTTTTATTAAACATAATTATCAATCAAAATGAATTTAATGAAGCCTGAGAAACGGCTTCTACAGCAATATGGTGTTTAACTTTTTAAGAATTTAACTTCTTATTAAACATAAGTTTGGAGCAAAATGACTCTAATGAAGCTGAGGAACGCTTCTAAAGTATTAATGTGCACTGCTATTTGGTGGACGTGATTCTTAACGTCAATCTAATCCATTTTACAATAATTTAATGAGACTTGAGAAGACGCCTCCACACCATTTTTATATTTGCAACGAATCCTAATATCTCATCTACTATTTCCTATTTTGTAAAATATAATTATAATGGTAAAATGTACTTAACGAATTATTTAGGAGAAATGAGAGACTTATGAAGGATATTGATATATTTAGTAGTGTACCTGAAAATTATTTTATTCCTTTAAGTAGCCCAAATAAGAAGATTTATATTAAGATTATATCTTTACTTTATGAGTTAGTTGAAAGTGGTTTATCTTATGGGGCTGATAAGGATGTTTTTGTTTCAGAGATAGAAGACTATTTTAGTTTTGAAAATGTTGATATTGATTTAGATGATAATGAAATGGCAAGTAGTAATAGGGATAAGGCTAACTTGTTTATTAGAAAGCTTGAGGAGTATAAGTGGATATATACTGAGACGACTAATGATTATAAGAAGATTATTAATTTTCATGATTATTCTATTACTATTATTGAGGCTTTAATTAAGATTATTAAAAAGGATAGGCTTGAGTATCAAGGTAATATTATTACAATATATACCTTGTTAAATAATATAGAAAAGAATAATGCAGGGGTTATTATTAAGCAGGTCCATGAGAATACAAGAGGGATTATGAGTGCCCTTAAGACTCTTAATGCTAATATCAAGAAGTATATGGATAACATCACAAAAAAAATGTCACCTGAGGAGATATTAGAGGAGCTTTTTGGCAATTATACTCAAGAGGTTTTGGATAAGGCTTACCACAGACTTAAGACGTCTGAGAATGTTTCTAGGTATAGACCTAAGATTGTTGAGAAATTAAAGGAGCTTTTAGCTAGTAATGAATTTATTATGGAAGCTACTTTATTTTATAAAGAACAAGGTGATAATTCAGAAGAGGAAGCTAAAGAAGAGGTATGTACCGTTATTGCTAACGTAATTAATGCTTTTGATGATATTGATGATATTATTTCTGAAATAGATTCAAAAAATTCTAAGTATATAAGAGCAGCTGTAACTAGAGCTAAGTTTTTGCTTAATAATTCTAAAGATACAGTTGGACTTCTTAAAAGTATTTTAGAATATACTTGTGACCAATATAAACAACTTGAACTTAATTTATCCTCTGATTATTTAGAGGAATTAAATGATTTATTTACTATTTATTCTTATGGATATTATGATGAAACTTCTCTTTATACAAGAATTGAAGGAAATAAAGAATTTAAACCAGGTAGTATTGAAGTTAGTGAAATATCACTAATAGAAAGGGAAAAGAAACTTAAGGAGTTTAAAGAAAGTCAAGCTAAAAGATATTCACCAAAGAAGATAAATGAAATTGTAAATGAACTTTTAGGTGATAAGGATAAGATTAATGCTAGTGACATAGAAATTAGTTCCATTGATGATTATATTAGGCTTATTTATGTAAGACTTTATAGTAATAATTATTTTACTACATATAAGCTTAAAAGAAAAAATAATATTGTGGAAAAGAATGGCTATACATATAGGGATTTTGAAATTTGGAGGAGGAAAAAGTGAGATATCAGGAATTAAACATTAGAGAAAAAGAAGATTTTAAAAGAGTTTGTAATTACTTATTAAGTCATTCTTTGCTTACAAGACATAAGGAAAATAATAAGAAAGACTATTATTTTGTTGAGAATAACATCTTAGCTATTAATGAGTATTTTGAAATATTAGGTTTTGAGGTTGAACTTAACAGAAATTTAAAGTCAGCTCAACTTATTAATAAATTTGGACGTAATAAGTTACAGTTTGTTTTGTTTGAGAGTATTACTTTATTAATCCTTAGAATTTTGTATCAGGAAAAGATGCAGGATCTTTCTTTAAGTGAACATGTTGTAATTGAAGTTGAAGAATTACAAAATAAGTTTATAGCATTAGGCTTTAAGGATAGACTTATGGACAAAACTAGTTTAAAGGGAACTTTAGGTAAATTTAAGAGGTTTAATATTATAGAGACTTTAGATAGAGATGTAACTTTAGGAGACTCTAGGGTTATTATTTACCCAACAATTCAAATGCTTGTTAGAAGTGAAAATATAGATATTATATATGAAAAACTTCAAAGCTATAAGTCAAAAGGTGGTGATGATGATTATGAAGAAGATGACAGGGATTAGGCTTATAAACTGGCATGCATTCCAAAATGAAACTATTAAAATACATAATTCTGTTTTATTATCTGGAGAAAATGGTGCAGGAAAATCTACTGTTTTAGATGCTATACAATATGTTTTAACTTGTTCAAAAAGCAGCTTCAATAAGGCTGCAAATGAATCTGGAAAAAGAGATCTAGAAGGTTATGTTCGTTATAAGACAGGTAAAGAGGATAGGGCTTTTGAGAGGAGCGGCAATGTAACTTCACATGTAGCTTTAGAGTTTTATGAGGAGAAGAGAAAAGAATATTTTATTATTGGAACTGTTATTGATTCAGCTTCAGAAACATCATCTAAGTCATTATTTTATAGGATTGAAGGGGAAAAACTTGAAGATATTGACTTCATAAAGGGTGACAATACGCCTAGGGATATTAATGATTTTAAAGTTTATGGAAAGAGTTTAAAAATCCAAAGCTTTAATCAACCAAGCCAAGCAAGAGATGATTTTAGAAATAGATTAGGCAATTATAATAACAAGTTTTTTGAATTATTACCGAAAGCCCTTGCTTTTAAGCCACTAGGCAATGTTAAGGAATTTGTATATTCTTATATACTTGATGAAAAGGAAGTTAATATTGAAAATTTAAGACAAAATATTAGAACCTATAGGGAATTTGAGGAACTGTTAGACGAGATAAAGCTTAAAATATCTAGATTAAAGGATATAAAAGCTATATACGAAGAATATGAAAAACATAAAAAGAATGTAAAGCTACAGGGCTACATAATATCAAGAGCTGAAGAAGAACAGCTTATTAATCAGCTTGAATATTTAAAAAATGATATTGAAAAAAATAAGCTTAAGCTTAAAATTTTGACAGATGAAAAAACTAATGAAGAAAATTTAAAGAAAAACAAAGAAGATTTAAAAAATGATTTAAATGTAGAGTTAAATTCTAACGGAGATTATAAAGCTGTAAAAGGTATTGATGGTAAGATATATAATCTTAAGGAAAAGTTAAAAGAAGAGGACAAAACTTTAGTCAAATTTAAAACTTTAGTAAAAGATCAAAAAGAGCTATTTAAGACTCTCTCTAGAAAATATGATGAATATTATACTGAATTTATTGAAGCGCTAAATGTTTTGAATTATGAAAATTCAGAGGAGTTTTGCTTTAAAGCCCTAAAAACTGAGGAATATATATCAAAAAGGAAGGATTATATATCAGTAAATAAAGGCAGATTAACAAATAAAATAGATGAAATAAATAGAGATTTAAGTGAAAGTAAGAATAAAATAGAGGAATTAAAAAAGAGAAATTTACAGTATCCTTCAGAAATAAAATACTTAAAAGAGGTAATCATTGAAGAAAGTAAAAAGGAAGGAAAGGTAATTACCAATGTCATTAAGTTAGTCATTGAACATATTTGATAATTTATGCAGAGGATATCTACCGGAATATAAGATACC
>NZ_JAKGTG010000021.1:0-74202 GCF_022324845.1 Clostridium sp. YIM B02506 | reverse complement strand
AGCTGGCAATAGGAATCGAACCTACAACCTGCTGATTACAAGTCAGCTGCTCTACCGTTGAGCCATGCCAGCGGATTTATCTTGATTCTTTACAGAACCGACAATGATTAGTATAAGGGGATAAGTAATAAGTTTCAACTCTTAAAATACCTCATTTACAGATATTATTACACTTAAACTCCTATTTTCTATATTTTTCTCCTTATTAGTCTATTATTTGATTTTTTCAAACTTTCTTTTAAACCTATACACTAATATGATTTTCTATTTTTTCTATATCTATATAAGGACTGAGAATTTTTTTAACTTCTTCATAATCACTTGCTTTTAATCTATTTTTTAATATTTTAACTATATCTTTAGCTCCATCAACTTCATCTCCATTATCTAATATATCTTTGATTTGTGCATAATCAAAATTAGATAATTTACTTGCATAATAAAGCAATTTTGCTTTGTTAGATACAGAAATTTTCTTCTCTATTGTATTTTTATCCACCTTAAAAATCATACTTGCCGTCAAAGCCTCTTCTTCTTTTTTATCAGGTTTATTATAATTATTTTTAGAATTATCTATATATGAATCTTCATACTCATTACCTTCAACTTTAATTAATGGGTCACTATTTTCAGCTTTACCTTTGTCGTCCGCTTTGTTTTCCTTTTCTAATTTATCATTTTTTACACTAGTACTATTTTCATTATTTGCTTTATCCGCAACTTGTTTCTTAGATGTATTATTTTTAACTTGTACGCTTTGTTCTGTTGATTTTTTAGGATTACTTGGATATAAGATGAAGACTACACTTATAATTGTTGCTAATATAACTAATATTGTTAAAATTTTTTTATTCATTTTATCACCTCTCTACTATTAACCTTTATTGCCATTATTTATCATTTTTATACTTTTGATATTATAATTTTTTATTATATATAATAACGTTCTTTTTGCTTGCATATATAATAAAGTACTGTTTATACATCAAGTAGAAAGGATGGTTTTTTTGAATAAAGTTAAAGTAAATTATAAAGAAAATATGGCCTATTACGAAATAGCTTACTTCTTGAGAGACTATATAAAAGACAATACTGTAATAGTCTGTATAGGAACTGATAAATGTATAGGAGATTCTCTTGGACCACTAGTAGGTACATTACTAAAAGAAACTCTAATACCATTACCAATTTACGGAACTTTATCTTCACCTATCCACGCATTAAATATAGATAAAAAATTAGTTGAGATTAATAAAAATCATCCTAATTCTTTAATAATAGGCATAGATGCTTGTCTAGGAGATATTAATTCAATAGGTGAAATTCATGTTAGAGATTATGCTATACATCCTGGAAAGGGTGTTGGAAAAACCCTTCCTGATGTAGGTAATGCCTCAATTATAGGAATTGTTGATTCAAGTAGCGCTACCGAAATTTTTTCTAATAGAACTATACGACTTTCTTTAATAATGGATATGAGTAAATCTATTGTTAAAGGAATAGTTCACTCTTACTATTTGAGTGATATAAAAAAACTTTCTATATAAAAAAGTGGCTACGCCACTTCGCTAGGGAACCCTATGGTTCCCTTCGACGACACTACGTGTCTGAGCACCCTCCTTAAGAGGCAGGGAACACAACTTCCCCTGCACCCCTTGCATTTTTTATTGCATAGAAAAAATATGCTTTCCTATGCAATAAAAAATAAAATGCTACTAAAAATATAGAATTTTTAGTAGCATTTTATTTTTATAAATACTCTATTTATCTGAGATTAAAAACTCACCATGTCCTTTTTCTAAAGACGTTAATGCTTTTCCAGATCCTAAAACAACACAATCTACTGAATTATCAGCTACATTAACTTTTACTCCAGTTTCTATCTCAATTAATTTATCGAATCCATAAAGCAAGGCCCCTCCACCAGTCATTAATATTCCTTTATCTATTATATCTGCCGCTAACTCAGGTGGGGTTTTTTCTAATACATCTCGAATTTTATCTATTATTAATCTTACTGGTTCTTCTAATGCCTTTGTAAGTTCTTCAGTAGTTACTTCTATGTTATCTGGCAATCCAGTAATTAAATTTCTTCCTTTTACTATAGCCGTAACATTTCTTGAGCCTCTTAGTGCTGATCCAGCAGTTATCTTAAGCTCTTCTGCTGATTTTTCTCCAATCATAAGCTTGTATTTACTTCTTATAAATCTTATTATAGATTCATCAAACTTATCTCCAGCAACCTTAATTGACGCTCTTACAACTACACCATTTAGAGATATAATTGCTATATCAGTGGTTCCTCCACCAATATCGATAACCATTGTTCCATTTGGTTTTGAAATATCTAATCCAGCCCCTATTGCAGCTGCAAGTGGTTCTTCTATTAAAAATACGGACTTAGCTCCTGAATTTTTAGCAGCATCTACTACTGCTCTTTTTTCAACTTCAGTTGATTGTGATGGTACACATACCATAACTTTTGGGGCGGAAATTTTTCTTTTGCCGCAGCTTTTTTGAATAAAATGTTTTAACATTTTTTCAGTAATATCGTAATCAGATATTACGCCATCTCTCAATGGACGTACTGCAACGATATTCCCTGGGGTACGGCCAATCATTTTTCTTGCTTCTTCTCCTACAGCTAGTACCTTATTTGAATTTTTATCTACCGCTACTACTGAAGGTTCTTTTAAAATAATTCCTTTTCCCGCCATATAAACTAACACAGTAGCTGTACCTAAATCTATGGCTAAGTCGTTTCCCATCTTCCAAAACCACATTTTATATTCACTCCTATAATGATAAAATTCGAAAATATTTAAAGTTTTTCAACAATATTCTCCTTTTTATATTATAATATGGAATAATGAATCTATTCAATAGCCTTGTACTTTAATTTTGTAGCTTTTCCACCTCTAATATGTCTTTCAGCTTTATTTAAATCTAAAATATATTTTGCTTCCTGTGCTATAGATGGGTTAATTTTAGGTAATCTTTCAGTCATATCTTTATGAATAGTACTTTTGCTAACACCAAAAACCTTTGCAGTTTTTCTAATTGTAGCTTTTGAATCTATTATATACTGAGCAACCTCTAGTACCCTTTCTTCAATATAGTCTTTCAAAGCTGGATCCTCCTCATTTAGTTATATTAGTTAATATTTATTTAATGTTTTTAGAAATCAGCCATTTTATAAAATGACTGATTTCAATTATATAAATCAATTATTGTGTCTTAAGTGTAAAATATTTTAATGGATCAACTTGTTCACCCTTTGAATCTACCATTTGGAATTTCAAATGTTCTCCAACATCTTTATTAGTAAATTTCTTAGCTGTATTTCCAACTTTACCGATAACAGCTCCTTGAGTAACTTTTTGATCCTTTTTAACTTTGATATTTGAATCTAAGTTTGCATATTTACTCTTCATACCATTAGTATGTTTTATAACAACATACCATCCACTTAAATCACCATCTTCTTCTCCAACTTCTTCAACAACTCCTTCAGCTACAGCTACAACATCAGTTCCAACTTTTGCTGAAATATCGATTCCTTTTATACTTTCATAATTATTGGTATCAACTTTTACCATCTCAATACCATATGAAAACTTTCTTAATAATGTACCATCTAAAGGTTTATTAAATTTAACAGTATTTGTATTTGAAACGGTGGTTGATTTTTGTGTTGTGTTTTGAGAAGTTTTATTAGCATCTTTATTGTTGTCTGATTTTTCTTCATTTGACTTATCATTAGTATTTTTAACCTGATCAGCGTTATCAATTACATTGTTTCCACTAGAATCATTTATATTAATTGGTAAGTCATCCGAACTATCCGCTACAGGTGGAGTTAAATCCGCTTTAGCTTTTCTTACTGAAATTGCTGCTGCACTAGCTACCACACATAGGCACAAAAATAAAATTACGTAAAAACTCTCCTTTCTAAGTAAGTTTTTTAATTTTTCAAATCTGTTCTTTTTATCCATTAGTTATGAACACCTCCATTTGGTAGTCTGTCCTTTATAAACTAAAAAAATACAATTTTTCCATTACTTTTTTCTATTTTCTTTCGACATTTTTTACATACTTTATAATAAAAAAGAAGTTATATATGAATTAAAAAATCTAATTCATATATAACTTCTAAAATATTTTAATTTAGGTTAATTTCCTTTATATCTTTTATTTCTACCCCTTGATAATAATGCTTAAGTATCTCTTCACTTTTAGTGCCAGCTTTAGCCATTACATTTGCTCCTCTTTGACTCATTCCTACCCCATGACCATAACCAATACACTCGATATTTACCTTTCCGTTAGCTACCTTAATAGTAAAATTAGCTGACTTTAGGTTTAATAATGTCCTAAATTCAGTTCCTTTTATCTTAGCTCCTCCTAATTTAACTTCTGCAACAGATCCCCCAGGATTTTTGCTTAATATACTTACTGAACCATTTAGATTTGAGGCACTTAACTTCGCTTCTTTATATTTATTGTTAACCAACTTAACAAACTCTTCTACAGTTAATTCTTTATTAGATTTATAGCTTTTTGAATCTTCTTCTCCAGGAGAATCTACAGATTTTAAATAAGGTACATCAGATGCAAATACGGAAGCTGAATCTTCTGTCTTACCCCAGCTTGTTGAAAAAAACTGTGGATATAAAACTAGCTTACCTTCATAACTTAATACTTTTCCTTTAGTTTCTTGTACCGCCTGTTGAAACTTCTTCCAATAATTTTCTTCCTCCTCCTGAGATTTATCCCACATTCCCATTCTTTTCTCTTTACTAATATATACCTGGCAATGAACCGTATCGCATATATCAGCTCCATTAGCCTGCTCACAAGGAGTTACTATTCTTTTTAAAGCATAAGTTCTTGCAGCAATAGCTTGTGCCTTTAAAGCCTCTATTTCAAATTCTGCTGGCATTTCTGCAGCTATTACTCCCACTATATACTCTTCTAAATCCATCTCTTCATTTGAATTACTTTCAACATGATGAACTTTTATTTTTGAAAAGTCTTTATTATTAATATTATTATTTATGTTTCTATTTTCATCCTCTTTAATTGTAGTATCATCTTTATTCTTAGGAGTAGCAATTTCTCCATTTAGTACTATTATAGGAATTAATATCAAACATAATATAGAGGAAAAATATAATGCAACTTTTCTCATAATACCTGCATCAAAATTATATCTTTTCATAGCTATCACCTCATAATTAATTTACATAACTATATATACTCAGAAATATGAAAGCTATGACAAATAATAAAAAAATCAGCATAAGCTGATTTTTTTATTCATATATTCTCTCTATATCTGCACCTAACATTTTTAATTTTTCTTCAATATTAACGTACCCTCTATCTATATGATATACTTCGCTTATTTCTGTTTCTCCTTCTGCTACTAATCCTGCTAGTATCATTGCTGCTCCTGCTCTTAAATCTGTTGCTTTAACTCCTGCACCTGTTAATCTATCAACGCCTTCTATAATTGCTGTTCTACCATCAATTTTTATATTTGCTCCCATTCTTAGTAGTTCTTGGACATGCATAAATCTATTTTCAAAAACTGTTTCTGATATAATACTTGAACCTTTTGTGAGACTTAAAAGAGCCATCATCTGAGCTTGCATATCAGTAGGAAAACCTGGATATGGCAGAGTTTTTATATCTACTGGTCTTAATTCTCCTCTTCCATCAACTCTCATTTTCCCATTTACAAGTTCCATTATTACTCCACATTCTTTAAGTTTTTCAATAGTAGGTCTTAAATGCTCTTCATTAACTCCATTTATAGTTATTTCACTTTTAGTTATAGCTGCAGCAACCATAAACGTTCCTGCCTCTATCCTGTCAAATATAGGCTTATATACTACTGGTTTTAGAGAATTAACTCCTTCAATAGTTATTTTTCCCTGTCCAGCTCCATAAACCTTTGCTCCCATAGAATTTAAGAAATTTGCTAAATCCCATATTTCTGGTTCCTCAGCAGCATTTTCTATTATAGTGGTACCTTTAGCAAAAACCGCTGCCATCATTATATTTTCTGTTGCTCCTACAGAAGGAAAGTCTAAGTAAATTCGATTCCCTATAAGTTCTTTTGCCTTAGCTTCTACATATCCATGTCCTATGGATATTTCTGCGCCCAAAGCTTTTAATCCTTTTAAGTGAAGATCTATAGGTCTTGTTCCTATATTACATCCACCTGGATGCGATAACTTACAATAACCAAACTTAGTTATCATAGGTCCCATTATTAAAAATGATGCCCTCATTTTTTTTATTAGTTCACTATTTGCATTATTAGGAATTAAATTTTTTGTATTAATTTTTAATTCTCTTGTTATTTTATTTATTTCTACTTCAGCATTTAATTCTTTTAATACATTACATATAACATATACATCCTCTAAGAGTGGTGCCTCTTTTATTGTAATTTCATCTCCGCATAAAATACATGCTACTATTATTGGGAGCACAGAATTTTTTGCAGAACTAATATTAACTTCACCAGCTAAAGTATTTCCACCTTTTACTCTGATTTTTTCCATGTTATCCTCCATAAACTATTGTTAATATGTTGAAACTATTAATGGTTCGCCAATAACCATATAAGAGTTTTTTTCATATGTGCAAATAGCGAAGTTTATAGTACTATTAGCCAATTCTGCCTTCCCAGTATATCCATTATTAATTTTTAAAGATGTATAGCTCTTTATTCCTACTGCTTTCAGCTCCTTGTCTAATACTTCTTCTAAATCTCCTTGTATATCTATTCTTCCCTTAAGTTCTTTAAAATATCTCACATCATATGATACTTCCTCTAGGAGATGATTTATATTTTTTTTAACCTCTTCTAGATTTTCCTTTTTATTCTTTGTTGAATATATAATTCTAAAAGAATTTTCTTCATCATTATATACATCTACTTGAATATCATCTAATTCATTTAATATTTTATAAGAGAAAGAAGTAGTATTTTCTTCTAAAGATTTTTCTCCGTAAAATTCACTATTCATTTTGTTTTTTATTAAATCTTTAAAATCCTGGTTATTTAAATAACTTTTACCTTCAACTATTAAAGTTCTCTCAACATCCTTATAGTTCTCTAAAAACTTTCCTTCTAAACTTTGAAAACCTTGGCATTTTAAATTGTACAAATTTAAAAAAGTTAAGAGAGAAAAAAGGAAAAGTACAACCATTGCAAATTTTTTGTACTTCATTATACCCCCTACCTTTCCTCTTAATTATTGTCAAGGCAAAAAGCTTTTATTCACTTAGATATATTATTATTATATTAATTTTTTATTTTTTTGTGAATATTTTCCATATTGTACGCATAAAATAAAACCCTAACACTGCTAGGGTTTTATTTATTACAAATTATTTTTAATATCTATTCTAACTAGAGCTCTACTTAATGCCAGTTTAGCTCTTTTTTCATCAAATTTACTTGAATCTTTTATTCTATTTTCTGCTCTCATTTTGGCGTCCTCAGCTCTAGCAATATCTATTTCCTCTGGCCATTCACCTGATTCACAACAAAAAGTAAGCATGCCATCATTAAAAGTTACAACTCCACTTGATGTAAATAGTACTTTTTTATTTTCTGCTTCATCTACAAACTCAGTTTTATTTGGAACAGTTATAACTGTTATAGGTGTATGATTAGCGTATATCTCTATATTTCCATCATTAGTTGGAATTACAGTTTTACTTACCTCACCTTCAAATAATTCTCTATCGGGAGTTATAATTTTTAAAGTATATTTTTTAGACATAATATTCTCCCTTCATAAAACTACTATGAATTAGCAATCTTCTTACCTTTCTCTACAGCTTCTTCTATAGATCCAACAAAAAGGAATGCTGATTCTGGAATATCATCATGTTTTCCTTCAAGAATTTCTTTAAAACCTCTAACAGTTTCAGCTACAGGTACATACTTACCTTGAAATCCTGTAAATTGTTCAGCTACAGTGAAAGGTTGAGATAAGAATCTTTGTATTTTTCTTGCTCTAGAAACTATTTGTTTATCTTCTTCTGAAAGTTCATCTATACCTAAGATAGCTATTATATCTTGTAATTCTTTATATCTTTCAAGAATATGCTTAACCTTAGAAGCTACTTCATAATGCTCTTCACCAACTATTCTTGGGTCAAGTATTCTAGAACTTGACTCTAATGGGTTAACAGCTGGATAAATACCAAGTTCTGATATTTCTCTTGATAAAACTGTTGTTGCATCTAAGTGAGCAAATGTTGTCGCTGGAGCTGGATCCGTTAAATCATCCGCTGGAACATATACTGCTTGAACTGATGTTATAGAACCATTAGTTGTTGATGTGATTCTTTCTTGAAGAGCACCCATTTCTGTTGCTAATGTAGGTTGATATCCAACAGCTGATGGAATTCTTCCAAGTAAAGCTGATACTTCTGAACCAGCTTGAGTAAATCTAAATATATTATCAATAAACAATAATACATCTTGACCTTTATCTCTAAAATATTCTGCCATTGTAAGTCCTGTTAATGCTACTCTCATTCTAGCACCAGGTGGTTCATTCATTTGACCGAATACTAAAGCAGTCTTATTTATAACTCCTGAATCCATCATTTCATGATAAAGATCATTTCCTTCTCTTGATCTTTCTCCAACACCAGTAAACACTGAAAGTCCACCGTGTTGTTTAGCTATGTTGTTTATAAGTTCTTGTATAAGAACTGTTTTACCAACTCCAGCTCCTCCAAATAGACCTATTTTTCCACCTCTTTGGTATGGAGCAATTAAGTCTATTACCTTAATACCAGTTTCAAACATCTCTGGTTCAACAGATTGTTCTTGAAATGTTGGAGCAGGTCTATGAATTGGGTAGTACTTTTCAGCCTTTACCTCTTCCTTTTCATCCATAGGGCTACCTAGGACATTAAATAATCTACCTAAAACTTGTTCTCCTACAGGTACTGTTATAGCTTTACCAGTGTCTAAAGCGTCCATACCCCTTTTTAATCCTTCAGTAGCTTCCATCGCTATAGCTCTAACTATATCATCACCTATATGTTGTTCAACTTCAGCTACAACTTTATGTTCTCCCATACAAATTTCAATTGCATTATATATGTTTGGAAGAGCATCTGTATCAAATTTTATATCAATAACTGGTCCAATTACTTGAACTACTTTTCCGATAGTACCAGGCATTAGTATACCTCCTCACTATTTTTGAGCCTCAGCTCCACCAACTATTTCAGAAATTTCTTGAGTTATAGCGGTTTGTCTGATTCTATTATATTTAGTATTTAATGCATCTAATAAATCACTTGCATTATTAGTTGCTCCATCCATTGCAGTCATTCTAGCACTTTGCTCACTTGCCTTAGAATTAAGCATGCAATTTAATATATATGATTTCAAATAAATATCCAAAGTTCCTTCAACAACTTCTTCAATATTAGGTTCTGCTATAATGTTAGCTTTTTTACCTTCTATTTTATCCATTGGAAGTAGTTTAGCTTTTTTCATATTCTGTTTAACAGGGGAAATGAATTCAGCATATATTACATTTATTTCTGAAATACTTCCTTCTTTATAAAGTCTAATTGCATGTTCATAAATTATCTTAGCTTCCTTAACCGTTGGTACGTCTGGTATATCAACATATTCTGCTAATGTACTTTGATTATACCTCTTAAGATAAGATAATCCTTTTTGCCCTACAACCATAACCTCAGCATTTTCTGCATTTACGCTTTGAGTCATAAAATAGTTTACTATATTTCCGTTAAACCCTCCACATAATCCTGTATCAGATGCAATTAAAATATATAATGCAGGTCCCTGATTGTTGGCTTTAAAATAAATACTATTGTCATCTTCCTCTATAGAACTTATTAAACTTTCTGTTAAATCTTTTAAAGAATTAAAGTATTTATCATTAAAAGAAAGTTGTTTTCTTGTTTTTCTAAGTTTTGAAGTGGCAACAAGTCCCATGGCTTTTGTAATTTTCTTTGTATTAGTTATAGACTTAATTCTTCTTTTTATCTGGATAAGTCCCGCTCCTGCCATATATCCACCTCCTAAAAGATGGCATAGCTTTTGCTATGCACCTTATTTTATTAGGTTTTAATTCCTTCACTTATATCTAGGTATCAATTCCCTACACCTTATTATATTAGGCTTTAAATTCCTTACACCTTATTGTATAGGTTAAAATTTGCTGTTACGCATTTTGTAGAAACATCTTCTTAAATTCAAATATAGCTGATTCTAAACCAGTCTTAATTTCATCACTTAATACTTTTTGCTCTACTATAGCTTTTCCTATTTCTCTATGGTGCGTATCCATAAATTCTAAAAACTCTGATTCAAATTTCTTAATATCAGAAACTTTGATATCTGATAAGAAGTCATTAACTGCAGAATAAAGAATCATTATCTGCTTTTCAACATCCATAGGTTTATATTGAGCTTGTTTTAATATCTCTACTAATCTCTTACCTTTTTCTAATCTCATTTTAGCATCTTTATCTAAATCAGATCCAAATTGAGCAAAAGCTGCAAGTTCTCTGTATTGAGCTAGCTCTATTCTTAATGTTCCTGAAGCTTGCTTCATAGCTTTTATCTGAGCGTTACCACCAACTCTTGATACAGAAATACCTGCGTTAACAGCTGGTCTTTGACCTGCATAAAACAATTCTGACTCAAGGAATATCTGTCCATCAGTTATGGATATTACGTTTGTTGGTATATAAGCAGTAACGTCTCCTGCTAATGTTTCAATTATAGGAAGAGCTGTAAGTGATCCTGAACCATTCTTCTCTGAAAGCTTCGCAGCTCTTTCTAGAAGTCTTGAATGTATATAGAATACATCTCCTGGATAAGCTTCTCTTCCTGGTGGTCTCCTAAGTAATAATGACATTGTTCTATAAGCAACCGCATGTTTAGACAAATCATCATATATTATAAGAACATCTTTTCCTTTATTCATGAAGTATTCCCCCATAGAACATCCTGCATAAGGAGCAAGATATTGAAGAGGAGCACTATCAGAAGCTGTTGAAGTTACTACGATTGTGTAATCCATAGACCCCATTTCAGTAAGTGTGTTAACTATATGTGCAACTGTAGATTGTTTTTGACCAATAGCTACATATATACATATAACATCTTTGCCTCTTTGATTTATAATAGCATCTAAAGCTAATGCTGTTTTTCCAGTCTGTCTGTCTCCGATTATTAGCTCTCTTTGACCTTTACCTATAGGAATCATTGTATCTATAGCTTTTATTCCAGTTTGTAGAGGTTCATTAACTGAACTTCTATCAATTATACTTGGCGCTGGAACTTCTATTGGTCTAAAACCATCATTTTTAATAGGTCCTTTTCCATCTATAGCTACTCCTAAAGAGTTAACAACCCTGCCTACAAGTGCGTCTCCAACTGGTACCTCAACTATTTTTCCGGTTCTCTTTACAATGTCGCCTTCTTTTATTCCTTCTTCTGATCCTAAAAGAACACATCCAACATTGTCTTGTTCTAAGTTTAGTGCCATTCCATATATATTGTTAGGAAATTCTAAAAGCTCTCCTTCCATACAATCGTCAAGGCCATAAACTCTAGAAACACCGTCACCTATTTGAATTATAGTACCAGAATCCACTGTTTTTATTTGTTTTTCATATTTTTGAATTTCATTTTTTATAATGGATGTAATTTCTTCTGGTTTGATATTCATAGACTCACCTCTATTCTCTCTTTAGCATACGAGCTTTCATTTCGTCGAGTTTGGATTTTACTGTTCCATCTATTACATCATTTCCAACTCTAACGTATAACCCACCAATTATGCTTTTATCAATTTCCTCTTGAAGAACCACTTTTTTATCATATTTATTCTGTAAATTTTCTGTTAGCTTATTATGCTGTTCTTCTGTAAGGGGAATAACACTTTTAACTTTAGCAATTAAAGTATTATTTCTCTCTAAATGAATTTTTTCCATTTCATTTAGTTTTTCTTTTAAATAAAGGATTCTATCTTTTTCTATAAGTAATAATAGGAAAGATAATAATTCTTCATCAATTTTTCCTTTAAAAATATTTACAAAAGTACTTTTCTTTTTAGATGTACTTATTTGAGGATGTTTTATAACCTCATAAAACTCTGGATTATTGTACACAAGATCGCAGATTTCTCTCAAATCACGTAAATATTCTTCTACCTTACCTTTTTCTTCTCCAACCTGATAAAGAGCTAAAGCATATCTTCTATCCAAATATTCATACATATTAAATACCTACCTTAGCTATAAAGTCATTAATAAGTTTTCTATGTTTTTCCTCATCAATACTTTCTTCTAAAGCTCTTACGGATAGCATTACTGCTAAATCAACAACTTGCTTCTTTAATTCAGCTTCTGCTTTATTTTTTTCTCTTTCAACTTCAACTTTTGCTCTTTCCATTACTACATTTGCTTCTTTATTAGCTTCTTGAAGAATTTCACTGTGAACTTTATCAGCTTTTCTCTTATATTCTTCAGTAATCTTTTTACCTTCTTCTCTTGCTGATTTAAGTATTCTTTCATTTTCAAGCTTAAATATTCTAGCTTTTTCTAAATCTTCATCTGCTCTTATTATCTTATCTTCAATTTCATTTTGTCTATCTTCTATAACATCTTTTACTTTATTAAAGAAGTAGTGCTTTAAAATTGCTAACAAAATAATAAAATTTATTATAGTTCCTACAATCAACGATACGTTTATTTCCATCTCGAAGCCCATGCCTCCCTTCTGGAGTCAATAATTAATTTATAATTCCATTTATTTGTTTATTATTTTATACCTACAAAAATTAATAAGATTGATATTAATAGTCCATATATAGCTGTTGCTTCAGCAAAACCACAACCTATTAATAAAGTAGTAGTTATTTTTCCGCTTTGTTCTGGTTGTCTAGAAATACCTTCTACAGCCTTACCTGTTGCATTTCCTATACCTATACCAGCTCCAATTCCTACTAATACAGCGATACCTGCCCCTAATGCTCTCATTGCAATTTCCATTTTTGTTCCTCCTTAAAATTTAGATATTAATGTTCTGCTACTATTTTTATGTTAATCATGGTCAACATAACAAAAATGACCATTTGTATAACACCATCGAATATATCGAAATATGCATGTAAAAATATTGGTATTCCTATTTGTGCAAAGAAAGAAAGACTTCCTAAAGCTTGATATACCAATTCTATAAGTACTGTTGCTGCCATTATATTACCAAAAAGTCTCAGTGAAAGAGATACAGGTAACATTATTCTTTCCATTATATTTAATGGAAGCATAGCCGCAAATGGCTGACCTAGTCCTAAAAAGTAATGTTTGATCCCTATAGTTTTAATTGCATATGCTTGAACAACCACAAAAGTCATTAAAGCTAATCCTAATGTAACACTATAGTTTTCAGTAGGTGGTGCCACACCTATTAATCCGGTTAAATTTAGCAATAGAATAAAAATCGCTAGTGTGCCTATGTATGGAATAAATCCTACATATTTTTCGCCCATATTTTGAACAACAACACCTTTTATAGCATTATAAAGGACTTCCACAACTGTTTGCTTTTTATTTGGTCTTTTTTTCATACCTTTAGTTGCCCAAAAAGCTAATAAAATAATTATTAACATTATTATCCACTGTATTACAAGTTCTTTAGTAATATCTATTGTAAAATTCCCAACCATAAAAGAATACAATGGTTTTGATTCTTCCATAAGCATAATCACTTCCTTTCTTTAATAAAAATCCAATAAAAAATTAAACATATATGATGAGATATAAATCCACCTAAATATGCTAAAAACATAATTAAGTCATTTGTGAAAGGAATTGCTACTAATATTATTAGTAATATTCTTAACATATATCCTATATTTATGAGAATTGGTTTCTTCAAAAAGTACTTTCCCATAATAATTCCACTAGACATGAAATTTATTAAACCTAAAATTGCACCTATAAAATATGCAAATGCAATTTTTATACCTAATAACGGTAATAATGCTACTGTTATACCCATTATTATTATAATCGTAAACCTAAAATTCTTAACTAGTAGTTCTTTTAAGGATTTATCCATAAGTTTGACTCCTTTTTGTAATGCCTGTGATTATTATATACTGTTAGTTTTTATTAACAAAACATTATATCAGACTAAAATACATCTTATTTCGTCAAATTGCCTTAATAGCTTAAAATACTAAGCTTTATGTCGGGATATCTTACTAATTTTTCTCTTATCTATAATAATAAATAATTCTTGCATCTCAATTCATTATTAAGAATTTTCTGATTATTTTATTTTTATGCAACATTTAGTTTGACAACATTTTCAATTAATATTTTTTTGCTATTTTTTTATGGAAATTACTAATTTCTTGATATATTTTGAATTTAATTAAACTTGCCTCATCAAACATTTTCTTTTTTAAATCCACAATTGAATAATGCCATTCACTTTTATTCACAAAATATTTATCAGTAATTACTTTTAATTTATATATTGAAGCTATCTTTTTATAATTATAGGAGCAAAGAAGGCAGCTAGACCCTTTATACCCTTATTCCATCTCACTTTTTAGGTTAATCAATCCCCTATTTAATAACCTATGTTACTTCACTAAGGAATAAAAAAATACCTATCAAACAAAGATTAAAATCATTGTTTGATAGGTATCTTATATAACTAACTATACTCTTTCAACTATTAAAGCTGTTCCAAGTCCACCACCTATGCATAAAGTAGCTAGACCTTTTTTAGCATCTCTTTTTTCCATTTCGTGAAGTAATGTAACTAATATTCTTGCTCCTGAAGCTCCAACTGGATGACCTAATGCTATAGCTCCCCCATTAACATTAACTTTGCTCATATCAAATTCTAAATCTTTAGCAACTGCTAAACTTTGAGCTGCAAAAGCTTCATTTGATTCTATTAAATCTAAATCACTAACTGTTAATCCTGTTCCTTCTAATGCTTTTTTAGTAGCATGGAATGGTCCATATCCCATTATTGAAGGATCTAATCCTTTTGAACCATAAGAAAGAATTTTTGCTAATGGTTTTATTCCTAATTCCTTAGCCTTATCTGCACTCATAACAATTATTGCTGCTGCTCCATCATTAATTCCTGATGCATTACCAGCTGTCACTATTCCATCTTTCTTAAATGCAGGTCTAAGTTTTCCTAATGATTCTTTAGTTGTTCCGAATCTTGGGAACTCATCAGTATCAAATACTTTTGGTTCTCCTTTTCTTTGTGGAATAACTACTGGAACTATTTCATCTTTAAATCTTCCTGATTTTATAGCTTCTTCTGCTTTTTGTTGAGAAGCTGCTGAGAAAGCATCTAATTCGTCTCTAGTAAGTCCCCATTGTTCTCCTATATTTTCAGCTGTAACTCCCATGTGGTAGTCATTGAATGCATCCCATAGAGCATCATTTATCATAGAGTCAACCATTTTTCCATCGCCCATTCTTTGACCCCATCTTGATGATTTTAATAAATATGGAGCTTGTGACATATTTTCCATACCACCAGCAACTACTACATCTGCATCTCCAGCTTTAATCATTTGAGCTGCTAGAGCAACTGCTCTTAATCCTGATCCACATACTTTATTTATTGTCATAGCTGGTACTTCTAATGGTAATCCTGCCTTTACAGCTGATTGTCTTGCAACATTTTGACCTAATCCAGCTTGAATAACATTTCCTAATACAACTTCATCAACATTTTCAGGGTTTATTCCTGCTCTTTTAACTGCTTCTTTTACTACAATTGCACCTAAATCTGCTGCTGATACGTCCTTTAAGCTTCCTCCAAAGGTTCCTAATGCAGTTCTAACTGCACTTACAATAACAACTTCTCTCATTTTGATAACCCTCCCACGGATATATTTAAAGATTTTATTTTCATTTATAACTTCTCTTTTATTATAACTTCTATTTTATCTTTAATCAAGATTTTTGATAAAAAAATAACAAACTTTTATCTCTATAAGCTTATTATTTATTTCTATATATACAATTTTGTATATATTAATTTCCTTATTTATATTATTTTAAATATTTACTACCATTATATCATAGTTAGTTAGATAATTTTATATCAATATTTTAGCCAGAAATCTGGTTATCTGGATTTCTGGTTATATGGTTATTAAACATAATGTAAAAATCCAACTAATTCTCTTGATTAAAATAAAAAACTCAGACTTATAGCTGAGTTTTTACTTTAATTATTTTTAAATTCCTCTATTTCTTTATCGCTTAATCCAAAATATTTTTCTATAGCATCCACTATTCTTTCAGATGCTTTACCATCTCCATATGGATTAACAGATTTGCTCATTTTTTCGTAAGCTTCTTTATCTCTTATTAAATCGTTAGCTTCTTTAATTATAGTCTCTACATCTGTTCCAACAAGCTTTACGGTTCCAGCTTCTACAGCCTCTGGTCTTTCTGTCACATCTCTTAAAACTAATACAGGTTTTCCTAAGTGAGGAGCTTCTTCTTGTAATCCTCCTGAATCAGTCATTACCATAAAGCACTTATTCATAAGATTATGAGTTTCTTTTGTATCCTGAGGGGTAAGTAAGTGAACTCTTTCTTTGTCATTTAGATGTTTATATACTACATCTTTTACGACTGGATTTAGATGCACTAAGTAAACTAATTCTACGTCTTTATTTTCTTCTACTATAGTTTTTAAAGCAGTGCATATATTTTCTATTCCCTCTCCCCAATTTTCTCTTCTATGAGCTGTTATCATTATTACTTTCTTTTTGTTAAAGTCTATGTGATTAAGCTCTTCTGTTTCAAATACATATTCTTCTTTTACTGTATGCTCCATAGCATCTATAACAGTGTTTCCTGTAACATATATATCTTCTTCTTTTACGCCTTCTCTTAAAAGATTGTTTTTAGATCCTACCGTTGGAGCAAAGTGTATATCTGCCAAAGCTCCTGTAAGCTTTCTATTCATCTCTTCTGGAAAAGGAAAATATTTATCAAAGGTTCTTAGTCCAGCTTCTACATGCCCAACCTTTATCTGTTTATAAAAAGCTGCAAGTGCTCCACCAAATGTTGTAGTAGTATCACCATGAACTAATATCATATCGGGCTTCTCTTCTTCAAAAACTTCTTCTAAACCTTCTAACACTTTGGTGGTTATTCCTGTTAGAGTTTGCTTACTCTTCATTATGTTTAAGTCATAATCTGTCTTAATATCAAAATAATTTAAAACTTGGTCTAGCATTTCTCTATGTTGTGCTGTTACACATACCTTTGAAACTATGCCTTCTCTTTTTTCTAATTCTTTTACTAATGGTGCCATTTTTATTGCTTCTGGTCTTGTACCAAATATAGTAAATATTTTTATCTTTTTCATGTTTCCTCCATTAGGATTAATATCCTTTAACCTCATAATTTAACGACTCATCGTTTTCTATCCACTCATCTACATAGAATATTTTAAATTCATCTTTAGAGTTTCTTATTATTATCTTTTCAATTCCAGAATTAATTATTAATCTTTTGCACATGGAACAAGAATTGGCATCTTTTACATATTCTTTTGTTTTTGAGTCTTTTCCTACTAAATATAAAGTTGCACCTATCATATCTCTTCTAGCTGCACTTATTATGGCATTAGCTTCGCTATGTACACTTCTACAAAGCTCGTAATGAGTTCCTCTTGGAACATTTAGTTTTTCTCTAACACATGTTCCTATGTCAAGACAATTCTTTCTTCCTCTAGGTGCTCCAGTATAACCCGTAGATATAATCTCATCATTTTTTACAATTATAGATCCATAGTTTCTTCTTAAACACGTTCCTCTTTCTAAAACGGTTTCTGCTATATCCAGATAATAATTGTATTTATCTCTCCGCTCCATTATCCCACCTCAAAGAATATTTTGATATAATTATAAAATAAATCTGCCTTAATGTAAATAAAGGTTGGATTAACCAACCTCATTTACTTAAATCTATTTTTTACTTTGTGCCAAATAATCTGTCTCCAGCATCACCTAGACCTGGAACTATGTAGCCATGTTCGTTTAATTTTTCATCTATTGCCCCAACATATATATCTACATCTGGATGTGTTTCTTGTACATATTTGATTCCTTCTGGAGCTGATATTAAACATACAAGTCTAAGGTTTTTAGCCCCTTTTTCTTTAAGTAATGTTAAAGCATCTGCTGCTGATCCACCAGTTGCAAGCATAGGATCTACTACCATTATATCTCTTTCAGCTATATCTTGTGGCAATTTGCAGAAGTATTCTACTGGTTTAAGAGTTTCTTCATCTCTATATAATCCAATGTGTCCAACTTTTGCAGCTGGTATTAATTTCAGCATACCATCAACCATACCAAGACCTGCTCTTAATATAGGAACTATTGCCAATTTCTTTCCTGATAAAACTCTGTGTTTAGTTTTACATATAGGTGTTTCTATTTCAACATATTCTGTTTGAAGATCTCTAGTAACTTCATAAGCCATTAACATTGAAACTTCTTCTACAAGCTCTCTAAAGTCTTTAGCCCCTGTATTTTTGTCTCTTATAAGCGCCATCTTGTGGAATATTAATGGGTGGTTTAATTGTGTTAATTTGCTCATTTAAAAATCCTCCTAATATTATCTATAATATTTTTCTTCTATTTTTGTTATTTTGTCTATTCTATTTTGATGTCTATCTCCTTGAAATTTAGAATTTAAGAAGGTATCAACTATATCTATTGCAAGTCCTGGACCAACAACTCTTTCTCCTAATGCTAAAATATTAGCATTATTATGTTCTCTTGTTGCATGTGCACTAAAAGTGTCACTACATAATGCAGCCCTTACTCCTGGAACTTTATTTGCAGCTATACTGATTCCTATACCAGTTCCACATATTAAAATTCCAAAATCGTATTCCTTGCTTACTACAGCTTCTGCTACATTTAAAGCATAATCTGGATAGTCGCAAGATTCCTTAGTAAAGGTTCCATAATCCTTATATTCAATTGATTTACTTTCTAAATAATTGATTATTTCACCTTTTAAATTGTATCCACCATGATCACAGCCAATTGCTATCTTCATCGTTATACACCTCCATATTAAATTTGTGGTTATCTATCCAAAAAAAAGAAGAAAAAGTATCTAAAGAATACCTTCTTCCTCTTTAATTTTTAGCAATAATTTATTTATTAACTTTTCTAATTGAGAATATGTCTTCTCATAAATAGCTAAGTCTCCACCATATGGGTCTATTACATCCCCATTTTCACCTACATACTCACAAAGTGTATAAACTTTTTGAGAACCATAAGTTAGAGCATCTATTAATGCTCTTTTCATTGATGAAGTCATAGTTAGAATTATATTGGCCTCATCTAATTCTATATTAGTTAACTGCACTGCTTTTCTATTTGAGAAATCAACTCCTAAATTTGAAAAAATAAGTTCCTTAGAGTTATTAGATGTTTTACTACCAGGAAATACGCTAATTCCAGCAGAATGAGCTATTATATCTTTACTTTTATTCAAATTATTAAATATAGCTTCAGCTATAGGACTTCTGCAAGTGTTTCCTGTACAAACAAAAAGAATCTTTTTCATCAAAACCTCCATTAAACTTCTAAAATATCGTAAGCAGCAGCTTTTTTTAACCTATTCATTATAGCAATTCCTAAATCTTTTTCTTCATATCCTTCTGCGAGGATTATATCTACACCTTTATCATCAAAACTTCTTAAAGCTTCAAAAAGGTTTTTTGCTATCTCATCCAATTTCTTTCTTGACCCTAAAGAAATTATTTCAACCTGATTAGAATAATAGTTAATGTGCTCATCACAAGTCATTACTCCAACCCTTAATTTATTGTCTATATAATTTTGCAACAAATCTTTAATTTTTTCAATAGTTTTTTCTGTATTTCCATTTATTATTTTGATTTTAGCTTTAGGAGCATAGTGTCTGTACTTCATTCCTGGTGCTTTTGGTTTTATATTTTCATTACTTTTTTTCATTATTGCAGGATCTATATATATTCTTTCATCTATCTCTTTAAGCATTTCCAAAGTAATTCCACCTGGTCTTAAAATACAAGGAGGATCTACACTTAAATCTAATATTGTAGATTCTACACCTACATCGCTTCTACTTCCGCCTAATATGTATTCAATCTTTCCCTCTAAGTCTTCAATACATCTTTCTACATCTGTAGGGCTTGGTCTACCTGAAATATTAGCTGATGGTGCTGCTATTGGTGTACCTGAACTTTCTATTAACTTTAAAGCAATCTCGTTACTAGGCATCCTCACTCCTACTGTATCTAAATTGGCAGAAGTCACATCAGGTATTATATCCTTTTTCTTAAATATTAAAGTTAATGGTCCTGGCCAAAACCTATCCATAATTTTATTTGCAATACTTGGAATTTCCTGAACTAGGCTTTCAAGATTTTTGTTAGCTACATGAATTATAAGAGGATTATCTTGAGGTCTTCCTTTTGCTTCAAATATCTTTTTTACAGCTAGTGGATTTAACGCGTCTGCTCCCAATCCATAAACTGTTTCTGTAGGAAATGCAACAACTCCTCCCTCTTTAATTACACTTGCTGCCTCTTCTATGTATTTAATATTTTTGTGTATATCTTTAATTATAGAAATTTTAGTATCCATATTATTCTCCTTAAATCTCTTTTTGACCTCTAGCTATTTTTATGTTCTCTATAGCATCAAGTGTATATGTAGCTTTAACACAATTTTTAAAAATAATATCTAATAAATTATACTTTACTAAAGAACCTTTTCTAATAATTAGAAAATAAAACATATTCTCTGGATCTAATTTTTTTATTTTTATGTATTCTTCATTTACCATCGGATACTTTTTTAGGAATCCTTGAGTTATAGGTTTATAACTTCTATTTTTAAATCTTACTGTTGATATTATTATTATTTCCATATCATCTTTTGATTTTTCTGTGTGAACTAATTGTACTTTATCGCACAATATCAGAAGTTCTTTTGAAAATAATCCACACTTATATTTCAATTTATTGTTATGGCAGCTAAACTCAATTTTCTCCCAGTTAACTTTATGTATTAATGCCAGTAATATAAGGGCTTCTATAAAAACTAAATATGCTATAAAAAATGCTTGAGTCATATCTGTTAACAAAACTATAATAGGCAGTAATATAAAAATAAATATCATTAGAATTTTGAATCTTTTAGAGGACTTTTTTTGTTTTTTAATGGCCTTTGATATATTCATAAACTACCTCCTTTAAGATTAACAGTTGATAAAAAAACTCAGCATAGCTGAGTTTTTTATGTTAAGAATTTAGTTGACTTATATGAATTAATAGCTATCGTTATTTCCCATTAACTTCATTTTTTCTGCTTGATCTGCTGTTATTAGAGAGTTTATCATTTCAGTTAAATCTCCATCCATAAAAGCATCTAACTTATATAATGTTAATCCGATTCTGTGATCTGTAATTCTACCTTGTGGATAGTTGTATGTTCTAATTCTTTCAGATCTGTCCCCTGTTCCAACTTGACTCTTTCTATCTTCTGCTATTCCAGCTGTTCTTTCTGCCTCTGCTATTTCAAATAATCTAGATCTTAATATCTTCATAGCTTTTTCTTTATTTTTAAGTTGTGATTTTTCATCTTGGCAAGCAACTACAAGTCCTGATGGAATATGTGTTATTCTTACAGCAGAGTCTGTAGTATTTACCGATTGACCCCCATTACCTGAAGATCTATAAACATCTATTCTTAAGTCTTTTTCACTTATTTCAACTTCAACATCATCAACTTCTGGAAGAACTGCTACAGTAGCTGTTGAAGTGTGTATTCTTCCTGATGATTCTGTGTCTGGAACTCTTTGTACTCTGTGTACTCCACTTTCATACTTAAGTTTAGAGTAAGCTCCATCTCCTTTAATCATAAATACAACTTCTTTGAAACCACCAATATCTGTTTCATTTACACTCATAAGTTCGACTTTCCATCTTTGAGTTTCTGCATACCTTGTGTACATTCTAAAAAGATTATATCCAAATAGAGCCGCTTCCTCTCCACCTGCTCCTCCTCTTATTTCCACAAATACGTTTTTATCATCATTTGGGTCTTTAGGAAGTAATAAAATTTGAATTTCATTAGCTAGAATTTCTTCTCTTTCCGTTAATTCTCTTATTTCTTCTTGAATCATTTCTTTCATCTCTTTGTCATTTTCAGAACCAAGCATTTCTTTGTTTACTTCTAGGTCTTCAGTTGCAGCTTTATATTCTCTATATTTATTAACTATTATCTCTAAATCAGCATGTTCCTTACAAAGTTTTCTCCACTCATTTTGGTTTGCCATAATAGATGGATCACTTATTTTTACTGATAACTCATCATATTTATTCTCTATAAAATTTAATCTGTCTAGTAACATTATTATCACTCCGTACAATTATTTTTAAACTAATCTATAGTATAATTTTTCACATCTAATTATTATATCATAATTGATTATTTCTAATCAACTTTTCTTATTCCAATTACTATTCTATCTAAATTAGCCATATCTTTTTTAACATATACATCAGTATATCCGTTAGATTCCATTATTTTTTTAACCTCTTCTCCTTGATCATGACCAATTTCAAAAGCTAATATACCGTCTTTCTTTAAAACCTTAACGCTGTCTTCTACTATCTTTCTATAAAAGTCTAAACCATCATCACCGCCATCTAAAGCTACCATAGGTTCATAATTTTTAACATCGTCCATCAATGTATCGATTACTTCCTTTTTAATATATGGTGGATTTGAAACTATAATATCATATTCCTCGTTATTATTTATAGGCTTATCTAACAAATCTGAATGTATAAATCTAGCTTTACTCTCCAAAGAAAATTTTCCTATATTTATATTAGTAACTTCTTCTGGTACTTTCTCAATATCTATACAATCTACACTTACATTATTTCTTAAATTTGCTAATGATATACCTATTGCTCCACTACCTGTACATAAATCACATATCTTATATTCTTTATCTTCTTTAATAATATCTAGTAGTTCATGTACTAGTATTTCAGTATCTCCTCTAGGAACAAGAACTCCTTCTTTAATATAAAACTCCATTCCCATAAACTCAGCTGAATTAGTAATATATTTTAAAGGTTTTTTCTTTCTTCTTTCCTCTATATAAGTATTCATTAAACTTTCTTGCTCTTTTGAAACTAGTTCTTCTTTATGTGTAATTATATATAATCTATCTTTACCAATAACTTTTGCTAATAAAAGCTGTGCATCAATAATATAGCTATCTATATCTGCTGTCTTAAGTATTTCTGTAGACTTACCAAGTAATTCTCCAATACTTATTTCTGTTGGCTTTATTCCTTCTGCTTCTTTTAATGCTCTTATAGCAACCTCTATTTGATCATCATCTGGTTCCTTTGTTGTTAATAGTTGTAGTTTTAATCCTGGAGTTGCTACTATTCTAGAAATCACTCCTTCGTTTCTACCTAACCACTTTATTAACTCATAAGTTATTCCAGTAATCAGAGGCAATAATACTATTCTTAAAATTAATCTTTCTCCTACTGAACTAAAACTAGTAAATGAAAATACTATTATACTTATAAACATTATTAAAAAAATGAAATTTGTTCCACATCTAGGATGAAGCCTTGTATGTTTTTTTACATTTTCAACTGTAAGCTCATCGTTGCTAGCATAACATGATATCGTCTTATGCTCTGCTCCATGATATTGATATAACCTTTTTATATCCTCAAGTCTTCCTACCCCTACCATATAAGAGATAAGTATAACTATTCTAATAACTGCCTCTATTATGTTTAAAACAATTGAGGATGTTGTTATCCCTCTAAATAGAGAGGCTATAAAGGTTGGTATTAATACAAAAAGACCCATCGCCATAGCAAAAGAAATAGCTAAACTTATGTATATCAATATATCATTGCTTTTATCACCAAACCTTTTATTAAACCATTCATCAAACTTGGAAGGTTCATCATCTTCGTCAAAAAAGCTAGCCGAGTAATTTAATGACTTTACTCCTAATAACAATGAATCTATAAAAACAAAAAAACCTCTTATAAAAGGTATGTTTAATATTGAATACTTCTTTGTTATAGGAACTTCTTTTGAAAACTCTACTTCAATTTTCCCACTTGGAGTTCGTACTGCTGTAGCTGTCCCCTTAGTACCTCTCATCATTACTCCTTCTATTACTGCTTGGCCTCCTACATCTTCCTTTTTCATACAATCATTCCTTTAATAATTATTTTTTTCTTCCTTTTTATATTTTAAGTAACATTCTCCACATAATGACTCATATTCAACATTATCTATATTGTCTATTGCTATTTGCTCTCCTTCGAAAACATATCTATCATTTATTTTTCTTCCATTTAATATAGCTTTTTTACCACATTTACATATAGTTTTCATCTCTTCTATTGAGTGAGCAATTAATAGTAATCTTTCACTTCCTTCAAAGCCATTCATCAAAAAATCTGTTCTTAAGCCATAACATATTACAGGTATATTCATGGTCACAGCTACTTCAAAAAGACCATCTATATGTTCTTTTTTTAAAAACTGAACTTCATCTACTAAAATACAATGAATTTCTCCATTTGTTTTTTTCTCTTCTTCTAATAAAGTGCATATATTATCTTCATCAGCTATCATTAAATCTACTTTTCTTTCAACACCTAATCTTGATAGAAGTTTTTCACCTGCTTTTTTATCTTTTGAGGGTTTTAATATCAGAACTCTCATACCTCTTTCTTCATAATTATGTGCCACCTGCATTAAGTGAGTAGATTTCCCTGAATTCATAGCACCATATCTAAAATAAAGCTTGCTCATCCCTATACTTCCTCTCATTTCTTTCGTTCTTTTTCGATTATATCACACCTTTAACTTCTATAAAAACATATTTTATGGTTATTACTTTAAGTTTTATTGACAACTCCTATCTATCATGATATATTCTAATAGTTACATTAGGTTACGTGTTATAATTTACTTAATTTGAAAGAGGTGAATATAATGAGAGAAGGCATACATCCAGAATACACTCATGAAGCAGTTGTTAAGTGTGCATGTGGAAATACTTTTACAACAGGTTCTGTTAAACCAGAATTAAAAGTAGAAATATGCTCTAAATGTCATCCATTCTTCACTGGAAAACAAAAAATTGTTGACGTTGGCGGAAGAGTTGATAAATTTAATAAGAGATTCAATCTTAACAAGTAATTTAATTTATCTAGATTTTAATTTCTAGATAGGTTCAGATATGATTCAGGTGGAGTTTTTTCTCCACCTTGAATTATGTTTAATTTAAGGTGGGGAAGACAGGTTCTTTCCCACCTTAAATTTATAAAAACTATTTCTAACTTTTATTATTTACTTTAATTTAAAAAATGTTAAACTATTTATAGAAACGTTACCATCTAGAAAAGTGAGTGAATTGAATGAGAAAAATACTAATTTTAACAACATCCACAGGTCAAGGTCACAATCAAGCAGCTAATTCTTTAAAAGAAGTCTTTAACTCAAGAGGATTTGATGTTGAAACTTATGATTTTTTAAGAAGTAATTCAACTTTTTTAAATAGCACCATTACAAAAGGTTATGAATTTTTAGCATCTACAATTCCCGACCTTTATGGCTTTCTTTATAAAGTTACAGATAAAAAGTACACTAATACATTATTAAAATATGTATTTTGGAATACTGAAAAAAAGCTATATAATTATATTCTTGATACAAAACCAGATTTAATAATAGGTACTCATCCTTTATCTGTAAATATCGTAACTCACTTAAAGAGAAAAAATTTAATTAATATACCTTTTATATCGATAATTACCGATTTTATGGTTCATTATTCTTATATAGATAAATATACTGACAGTTATATAACTGCCAATGAATATACAAAAGAGTATTTATATGCAAGAGGTATTGATAAAGATATAATATATCCTTATGGAATACCTATAAATCCTATATTTTATGATAAAGATATTAGTATTTTAGAAACAAAGGACTCAGAATATTTTAATATCTTGTTGATGGGGGGAAGCATGGGGCTAGACAGTATTTCCCATGTTCTCAAGGAACTTATCAAAAATAAAAACAAACTTAGAATTACAGTGATATGCGGAAACAATACTCATCTAAAATCAAAACTTTTAAGTGAGTATTCTTCAAAAAGCATACCTAATAAAAAACTTCATATTTTAGGCTTTACTAAAGATGTATCTTCAATTATGGATTATTGTGACTTAGTAATCTCAAAACCTGGAGGTCTTACTGTTACTGAATCTTTGGCAAAACAATTGCCTATTATGATACCTTTTGCAATACCTGGACAAGAAGTTCAGAATACATCTTTTTTAACTAAAGCAGGTTGTGCATTATATGTAAAAAACATACGAGACATAAACTCAGATATTAATTTACTTATAGAAAATCCCGATATATTAAACAACATGAAGGATAATATAGCGAAAATAAAAAAACCACAATCAATAGAAAATATCTGTTCTCTTAGTGAAAAGCTAATAGATAACAAAAACACTAGAAATTAATTTCTAGTGTTTTTGTTATCTAAATCGCTTTTTTGGAATACAGCCATAAACTCTTTGTTATTTTTTGTTTTAGATAATATATTTATAAGCTTCTCAGCTATACTTTCTATATTACCATCTCTATACATAACTCTTCTAATTGTGAACGCAACTTCTTTTTCTTCTGGAGTTAAAAGTAAATCTTCTTTTCTAGTTCCAGATTTATATATATCTATAGCTGGGAATATTCTTCTTTCTTGAAGCCTTCTATCTAAGTGAACTTCCATATTACCAGTTCCCTTAAATTCTTCAAATATCATATCATCCATTCTACTTCCCGTTTCAATTAAAGCGGTTGCTAATATAGTAAGACTTCCTCCCTCTTCTATATTTCTTGCCGCCCCAAAAAATTTCTTAGGCATTATTAATGCCCCCGGGTCTAGTCCACCTGATAAAGTTCTTCCTGTAGGGTTTATAGTTAAGTTATAGGCTCTCGCAAGCCTAGTTATGCTATCTAATAATATAACTACATCCTGACCTTGTTCCACCATTCTTTTGGCTCTTTCTAAAACCATTTGTGCAACCTTAGCATGATTTTGAGGTTCTTCATCAAAAGTTGAGTATATAACCTCTCCATTAATACTTCTTTGCATATCTGTTACTTCTTCTGGTCTTTCATCAATTAGTAATACTATTAGTTTAACATCAGGATAATTGCCTGATATATTCTGAGCTACTTTTTTAAGCAGTGTTGTTTTACCAGCCTTAGGAGGAGCTACAATTATTCCTCTTTGTCCCTTTCCAACTGGTGAAATAATATCCATAAGTCTTGAACTTAAATCATTTGGATTACCAGTCTCCAACCTAAGTCTTTCCTTAGGATATATAGGTGTTAATGTTTCAAAAGACTTTCTACCAACAGCCTTATCAGGATTATCTCCGTTTACCTTCTCTACATATATTAAAGCTCTGAATTTTTCGCCTTCCTTAGGTTCTCTCACTTTACCTTCTACCTGATCCCCTGTCCTAAGATTAAATCTTCTTATTTGAGATGGAGATATATATATGTCGTTATCACCAGTTAAATAATTTCTACATCTTAAAAAACCAAAGTTATTATTTTCTAATATTTCTAGAACGCCTTTATCGCTAGCAGCTTCTCCAATATTATCTCTTGGCCTTTCTCTTCTTTCTGTAAACTGAGGTTCTCTCACCTGATTATCCCTAAATGTACTATTAGTTTTCACTTCTTCTTTTACGACTTCTGGTTCACTTACCTTAGGAGTAATTTTTTCTCTTAAAATAACTCCATCCTTTTCTATTAAATTTGGAGAATTTAATAGAATATCTTCTATTATTTCATTTTTCTTTTTTTTAGACAAATTTTTTATACCTAACTCTTTAGCTATTTCCTTTAGCTCAATAAGAGTCATACTTTCATATTTTTCTTTTGACAACATTGCACCTCCGCATTTTTCTATCTTAAAAGGGGATTTTTTTAGAGAAGTATCTCTAATAATAAAGGCGTGAATTTATTAACTAAGACTTTTATCTTATTATTATACCACTTTTTTGTATTTTTAATCCAATAAGAAAACGAGTAAAGTTAAACTTTACTCGTTTAATATATCATTTATATTATGAGTTAATTTCTGTACATTTTCAAGCATTTTCTTGTTATTTTACTTTTTTCCCTCATTTACAGATGCTTTTATAAAATCCTTAAACAAAGGATGTGGTCTATTAGGTCTTGATTTCAATTCTGGATGGAACTGTACAGCTACAAACCATGGATGATCCTTAACCTCAACAACCTCTACTAATCTTCCATCTGGGCTAGTTCCTGCTAAAGTCATTCCAGCATCAATTATAGCCTTCTTATATTCATTGTTGAATTCATATCTATGTCTGTGTCTTTCATATATTAAATCTGAGTTATAAGCTTCTTTAGAGAATGAATCCATTTCTAACTTACATGGATATAAACCTAATCTCATAGTCCCACCTAAATCTTCTATATCTTTTTGGTCTGGCATTAAATCAATAACAGGATATTGAGTTTCTGGATCTATCTCAGATGAATTAGCATCTTTATATCCTAAAACATTTCTAGCAAATTCTATAACTGCACATTGCATACCTAGACATATACCTAAAAATGGTTTCTTATTTTCTCTAGCCCATTGTATAGCTTTTATCTTTCCTTCTATTCCTCTATCACCAAAACCACCTGGTACTAATACTCCATCTACATCTTTTAATTGGCTTTCAATGTTTTCATCATTTAAATCCACAGCATTTATCCACTTAATCTCCACATCTGCATCATTTGCGTACCCACCATGACTTAATGCTTCTACTACAGATATATATGCATCATGTAACTCTACGTATTTTCCCACAAGCGCTATCTTCACTTTTTTAGATAGATTTTTAATATTATTAACCATAGATACCCATTCACTGTTATCTATTTCGTTAGGTACAATATTTAGTTTCTCACATACTAAAGTGTCTAATCCTTCTTCATACATCATTAGAGGAACTTCATATAAGTTTTCAGCATCTAAATTTTGTATAACACTTCTTCCATCTATGTTACAGAAAAGACCTATCTTCTTCTTTAAATCTTCAGATATCTCTTTTTCTGATCTACATACTATTATATCAGGCTGAATACCTATACTTCTTAACTCTTTAACAGAATGTTGAGTAGGCTTTGTTTTAAGTTCTCCAGCCTTACCTAAATATGGAACTAAAGTTACATGTATGAAACATACATTTTCTCTACCTACATCATATTTGATTTGTCTTATTGCTTCCAAAAATGGTTGAGATTCAATATCTCCAACTGTTCCACCAATTTCTGTTATTACAACATCAACATCTCTTTCTTTTGAAACTCTATGTATTCTATTTTTTATCTCATTAGTTATATGTGGTATAACTTGAACAGTACCTCCAAGATACTCCCCTTTTCTTTCCTTAGATATAACTGACCAGTATACTCTACCTGTAGTAACATTAGAGCTTTGTGATAGGTTTTCATCTATAAATCTTTCATAATGACCTAAATCTAAGTCTGTTTCTGCACCATCATCAGTTACAAAAACTTCTCCATGTTGATATGGACTCATTGTTCCTGGATCCACGTTTAAATATGGATCAAATTTTTGAATTACAACCTTTAATCCTCTATTTTTTAACAATCTTCCTAACGAAGCTGCTGTTATTCCTTTACCTAATGATGAAACTACACCACCAGTTACGAATACATATTTAGTAGCCATAAAAAATAATTCCTCCTATTTTAATAAATATATATTGACAGTAATTACTCTTAGTGATAAAATAAAAATTACCCTTCAATAAAATGGGTTTACTATGTTTATTAACAACATAAAATATATATTAACATAAACTGATGTCCTAATCCAGTGTTTTTTTTATTTTTTAAATTATTTTATTAATAATCCCATCAATTTGAAAATATTTTTCCCTAAAGTTCTTACTTATAAGTATCTTCTCTTCTGCTCTCTTTAAATTATTATTAATACTTCTATCTTTTATACCTAATAACTCTTTAACTCTCTCATCGTTTATATTCCCATACTTTTTTAATATGAGAAGAAGTAAATATCTATTTTCTCTCTTTTTAATAAAGGCCATGAGATTATCCTTATTTAATCCATTTACCTTACAAAAATATTCAATTATGTTCGATAATCTATCTTCGATATTATACATTCTTCCACCTCTATACTTTGTTCTTATATTATCATTCTTACCTATTATTGCTATAATTATAATCAATATTTATTATTCGAGAAAAAATAAAAAACTCGGCTATACCGAGTTTTTAATAATATATAATTAATTAGCTGTTGAATTTATTTTTATTTTTAATTGAGTCTCCTGTGGTGGTTGACCAGATATACTTAAATTATAATCAATCTGAACTTCGCCCCCATCATCACTCATATCAATTTTTAAATTTTTAGTATTTATTTTCAGTTCTAACATTCCATAAGGCGTGTTATATAAGGTAATATAGTTATTATTTTTTTTGAAATCCATCTTAGTAGTAGTAGTTCCTTCTCGTTCTAAAGAAATTTCATTTCCAAAAATTTTTAACTTAGTAGTGGTTCCTTCCATTCCAGATATCTCTGTTTCTTCATATATAGCTTCATAGCCATCATTATTTATATAAAATTCACCTGGAGTTACAACCTCTATTACATCATCATCTTCATAGTTTTGATTTGATATTATTGATATTATTGCTTTCTTTTTCACAAAACCAGCCTCCTTATAAAGTATAAAACTCAAATCTCTAGCGTCTTGCTGGCTTAATTTACATTAAACTCCTAGCTTTTTGCTAATTAATTTTATATCTTTATTTTAAGTATTTTGTAAACTTTAATCAATATATTTATTTATCTATCAAATCTTTTATAATTTCAACTATTTTAAATTTTATTTTTATCTTATTTTTGTCATTTTTATTAGATATTTCAGTATATTCGTCATCATCTAAAACTCTTTTCATTGTTTCCTCAGTTTCTTTATCTGAGACTTGTCCCTTAGTAACATCTACGAAACATAGCGGAGGAAACATTACACACCACCAATTCTTACCTTGTCCACTTCCTATTATTACTCTATAAGCTTCATATTCACCTTGAGGCAATGTTATATTTCCATAATTTTTTTCCGGAAAATTTTCTCTATCCAAAGTTGAATTGACAGTATAGTTGTATCCATTTTCCTTTATGGTTTTCTCAGCTATTTTAAGTATTTGCTTGTTGTTATTACGCAAAATGTCTCTTGATTCATCTATTGATTTAGAATCTTTTAATTTTGGAAAAATATAATTTATTATATTATCCTTAACCTTAATTTTCAGCTGTTGATCAGTCTCTTCATCACTGTTAGCTATAACATGGAACCTAATTAATTTTTCACTTATATCCTTAACAATTTCTTCATCAGACTTTACCTGTTTCGCACCAACAAAAAAATATAAATTAACTATTGCTATTATCCCTAATAAAAAACAAAATATTTTTTTCATTCTATCAACCTCCTGTATCTTGAATTGTTGACAGAAGAAATTTATTTTATACACATATTTATATAGTTCTTGTTATAAATACATCATTAAATTGCTTTTTCATTCTTTCATAACAACTTTGAGCTTTAAGCATATCATCAAAAAAACCGAAAACTGTAGGACCACTTCCACTCATCATAGATCCTATTGATCCCATTTTTATCATATCTTCTTTTATTTTTATAATAAGTGGATGCCTTCTCAACGTAACATTCTCAAGATGGTTTTTCATGTTTTTCGCTACAAATAGCAAGTCATCTTTCTCAATTGCTTCAATTAGTTCATTTACTAAAACTTTTTTAAATATCTTATTTATATCTATAGCTCCATATACGTCTTTTGTTGAAACTCCAAAAGGTGGTTTAACTAAAACTAGTATTTTATCCTTAAAGGATTTAAGTTCAGATATTTTTTCTCCAATTCCCTCACACAAACATGTGCCACCTTTAATACAATATGGTATATCAGCCCCAAGTTTCACTCCAAGATCCATTAAATCCTGTTCGCTAGCCCCTACATCGAACATTTCATTTAGAGCTTTAAGTACTGCAGCAGCGTTTGTACTTCCGCCTGCTAAACCAGCAGCAACCGGTATGTTTTTAACTATATCAATATGTATTCCTCTATTAATTTTATATGTATCGATAAATAATCTAGCAGCTTTATACGCAAGGTTTCTATCATCTTTTGGAACGTAAGGCTTATTACACTCTATTGTAATATCGTTGCTTCTTTTTTCATTTAGTTCTATCAAATCATATAAATCAATATTTTGCATTATCATTCTTAAAAGATGATATCCATCTTCCCTTTTACCTACTACCTCTAACGCAATATTGATTTTGCCATAGGCCTTAATTTTCATAAAATCTATTCCTTTCAACTTCAAATCACTATTTATATTATTATTTAATATATTTATCTTGTAAAGATATTAAATAATAATATAAATGTCATTACGCATAAATCATTATACATTCTATATTAAAAATAAGAAACCCAACTTTTGTTGAGTTTCAAAATTAATTTTATATTATTGTACTGCAACTTCCTTTAATACTCCTTGAGAGGATTTTAAATAATTAAATAATCTATCAAATTTTTCATAGAATACTACTATTAAATCACCTTTTTGAGCAATATTCAAAGCTTCTCTTAGTGCTTCTAATTCATCTAAGACAACTTTTACATTGCTTTTTTCCTTAATAGTTTTTAACACTCCTCGCTCTAATATCTCAGCTACTTCTCTTTCTTTTCTTCCACGTTTGTCTTTATCTTCTTTTATAAACACTTTATCAAAATATTCTCCACATAGCTCTGCTATTTTAATAGAGGAACTATCCTCTCTATCTCCCGGAACTCCAATTACTCCAATTAAATTTCTAACTTTCATATCTACTAAAGATGATATTACAGATTTATAACCTTGGTAGTTATGGCCGTAATCTAAAATTACATTTACTCCATTAATCTCAAATTGATTAAATCTTCCTCTGTTTGTTTTTTCGTCACTTTTAAAACTCTCTAATCCTTTAGCTATAATACAATAGTCTACATTCATCGCTACCAATGCACCTACAGCTGCCATGGCATTACCTATATTATATTTTAACTTCCCATCTAATGATATTCCTATTTTATCAATTGCGCATATCTTATAGGTTTTATTATTATTTGTAACCATAAGATTGTTTTCATCTAAATAGATAGCAATCCCTCCATTAGATATATTTTCAATAATATATCTATTATCCTTATCAAAGGAGAAAAATACCTTCTTGCTCTTTATTCTAGACAAGGCCTGCAAACTCCAGTAGTCATCTGCATTTATAACAGCATAGCCACCCTCTCTAATTTCTTCTACTACTAAGGATTTTACAAACATTAATTCCTCCATAGAATTAATACCATCCAAACCCAAATGATCTTCGGTTATATTAGTTATTATCCCAACATCAGCAAAATCATAAGCTAGTCCTTTTCTTATTATTCCACCTCTAGCTGTCTCTAATACTGCTACTTCAACATCTTTATTTAAGAAAATTGTTTTTGCACTTTCTGCACCGGTATCATCGCCCGTATCTATACACTTATCTCCAACAAAGATTCCATCCGTTGATGTCATTCCAACCTTATATCCTATAAGATTGAAAATATAAGCAATTAATCTAGTAGTAGTAGTTTTACCGTTAGTACCTGTAACTGAAATAACTGGAATATTTTTAGGGTTATCATTATACAAAAGATTAACTATAGGTTTAGCTACATCAACTACTTTACCTTCAGTAGGATAGCAATGCATTCTTATACCTGGAGCTGCGTTTACCTCCATTACTATGCCAGTATCACCTAACGGCTTACTTATATCTTCTGTACATATATCTACTCCACATATATCTAACCCAACTGCTTTAGCCGCCCTAATGGCTATGTCTTTATTTTCTTCACAAATAATATCTGTACAATCTATTGCATATCCTCCCGTAGAAAGATTTGCATTCTCTCTAAGATATAATCTCTTATTTTTTTCAATTATACTATTTAAAGTCAAATTTTCTTTAATTAATAAAGATAACAGTTGTTCATCAATCTTTATCTTTGTTAATGGTTTTTCATGATCTTCCCCTCTATTTGGATCTTTATTAGCATTGTATATAAGTTCCCTTACACTCCTTTGCCCATCCCCTTCTATAAAAGGCGGAACCCTAAGAGAAGCTGCAATCACTTTGCCATCAACAATTAATACTCTGTAATCTTTTCCACATATATATTTCTCTAAAAGTATATCTTCAGTTTGTTCCTTTAGTCTTTTAAATGCATTTATAAGCTCATTATCATCGTTAATATTTAAAACTACACCCTTACCCTTACTTCCATATTGTGGTTTTAGAACTAATGGATATCTTAATTCTTTACTATAATTTATCAATTGTATTATATTATTAACTTTATATCCATTAGCTACAGGAATATATTGATACTTAAGCAAAGTTTTAGTCAGTAATTTATCACACGCTATATCTGTAGCAACACAAGATGTATTGCTCCCTATAGTAGCTTCTATTATTCTAGCAGCAGAGCCATATCCTATTTGATACAGTCCACTTTCTCCCAGCTTCACAACTGGTAATCCGATTTTTCTAGCATAGTCACATATTGCTTTTGTACTTGGTCCTTCCGCTTCATCTTTAATCATATTCTTTATTAGGTCAAATCTTTGTGAGAATTTTATCGGCACCTGATGTATTAAAGAATTAATTAAGTCAATTGCTAGTTTAGCACATTCTAAAGCTACATTCTTGTATTGATACTGAAATATTATATAGTAGTGATCTTCTTTAACTTCTCTAGCCTTGCCATAAGCAACATCTATATTAAGCATATTTTGAATAGCAATTATACAATGCTCACATATATGTGCTAAATAAGTTCCTTCATTAAGACGTTTTACAAATCCGCTATCTTCGTCTATTCCACATCTATGTTTATAAAGTTCTGGTAATATTTTTAATAAATTAAAATTGAAATTAGGTATATCTTTGCTAGGAATTTCACAGTAACCTTCTAAATCTAAATCCATTCTAATGCATTTTTTATGAGAGTATATATTTTTCCCTTCATATACTCTTTGACTAACTATTTTCATTTCTAGTAATTTCCTCCTCAAAAGGTACTCTCTTTTGCAAATCAAATCTGTTTCCTGCAGTTAAAATATGCATCTTAACATTATACATACTTAAAATCTCTTCCTGATATTTTTCTGATACATTTGAAAAAGTTAAATCTGCACCATCAAGAAAATAAACCGCACCATTTCCAATAACCTTAATCTCATTTTTATCAACAACTATGGCTGTATCTTCATCTATTCCTATTCCCAAAGTTTCCGGATTTTGAGCTATACCTGCTAACAATCTTCCTATTCTACCTCTTTGCGCGAAATGTTGATCTATTATAACTTTTTTAATAAATCCAAAACCAGGCGCCATTTTTAAAGTGCATTTTCTTGGAGATTTTTCATCATCTCCTTTAACAATCATTGTGCTACTCATTATAGAGGCACCCGCTGATGTACCAACCAAAACGCATCCTTCTTGAAATGCCTTGTTAAACTCGTCAAATAAAGGAGTACCTCCAACTAAACTTGTTATTCTAAGTTGGTCTCCTCCTGTGAAAAATATTATGGATGAATCCCTTACTATATTTAAATTATTTTCATCAAAAGAATCTTTTCTATTACTTACATCTAAAACTTTAAGATTTTTTACTCCTAGTTCAGAAAAAACTTTTTTATATTTATCCCATGCCTCTTTAGGATACTCTGTTGCTAAGGTTGCTATTGTTAAAGCTTTAGATTTATTTTTAAGTTCTAATGATACATTTTTTAATATTTCTTTTCTTCCTTCTTTATCTTCAGCTCCTCCTATAATTATTAGTTTTCCATCACAATAGTTATCCAAAAAAATCACCTCAAATCATGCATTTCTATTGTATCCATGAATTTACATAATTATTCATTATTTTATGTCTCAATCTTTAAGTGATTAGATAACATAAAAAGACTTAGCTAAACAGCCAAGTCTTCTTTCATAACATTTTATATTACAGCTCTTCCAGGAATCAGCAACTTACATCCAGGTTTTAAAGTTTCTTTCTCATCCAAGTCATTTAGTTTTACCAAATCCATAACTGTTGTTGAATATTTTTTAGCTAATGACCATAATGTATCTCCAGCTTGTATAACATATATTATTATACTAGCCACCTTTTTTTGAAGTTCATCTTCTACCATTTCCAACGCAGAAACCCACTTCTTAGAAGCATTATATATTACTTTTCCTACTGTGGAAACTGTGGCTTTTATAGCTATTGTTGCACCTTCTATCGAAGCTTGAATATTCTCGATAAAAGCACTAACTATACCTTTCATTTCTTTAAGTGCATTAGCAATATCTAGAGAAGTCTTAAAAGGTATCTCTCCCTTTATTTTAATAACCTCTTTATCCATGCTATCAGTTTTATATATTACTTCTGCTTTTACAATTCCTTCAATTAAAATTTTCCCATCTGTAACCTCATTATTAGTTATTAGTACATTTCCTTTTGTAGATATTATACTCACAGGCTCTGGCATATCTTCAGTCAGTGTTATATTATCTTTAACTATAACTTCTCCCATTTCTTGCCCTTGCACTATACCTATCTTTGCCTCATCTGTACTTAATTCTATTTTAGTAGAAGGTGAATATGCATCCTTAATAAAATCTACTTCTTCTTTTTGTACTACTTTTAAATCTACTCTTGTAAGTACATTAAAATCTACATTTCTTGTTTCACCTAAATCATCTTCTCTTATTTGTACATCATTGCTTACCATATTAAAATCAGCATAAGCAATCATATCAGACGTAACTCCTATAACCTCTTCTTCTCTATTTATATATATATCATCTTCTAAGGTCACTAATTCCCTTCCATCGGCAGCTCTATATAATATATCAACTTTGCAAAAACACGAGGTTCCAACTCTATCTTCATAAAGTTTAACGTCTTTTTTATGAAGATTTATAGACGCCTTCAATATTTTTCCTATTTGAGGTTTATCCATACCTACTACCAAAGTTCCTTTACCCGATATTTCAAGTTCCTTTTTTGCAGATATTTTATCAATAGTTTCTTTACTCTTTAATATTTGTACATCTTTTAATCCCGTAACATCTTTCAAAAAATCTAGGTGAGAATTTTTGTAACATTGACTCTTTATCATTAAATTTCCTTCTATAGCTACTTTTCTTTCATTGATTATCTTACCTTCAATATGTTCAATTATACAATTTGCTTCACAGGAAACTCTATGTTCTGAATCTAGCGCTTCAATATAGCTATTAAACCTATCACTATAAGAAACACTATTTACAACTACCCCATCTTCTTCTCTTGCTAAATATAAAACTAGATATTCTATAGTTCCGTCAATTGAAATTCTATCTCCCATAGATTCTTTGCTATTTATTATAGTCTTTGCATCCACTGAAATAATCTCCTGGACATCCGGATGCGTATCTGGAATTAAAAACTCTCCTCTTAATGGTAATTCATTAGTATCTTCTCTAAGTAATTGCTCATACTCTACACTTTCTCTTATAACATCTATCTGTGACATCATATCCCTCCCATAAAATACAAAATACCTAATACTATTTATACTTTCTTTCCTATAATATATGAATACTTTATACCGTATTTAAAATAATTATTACGACATATTTAAACATATATTTTATTAATTTTGTCGAAACATATATAATATTAAGTTTTTTTCTCAAAAGTTATTGACATGGTAATTAAAATGTCGTATTATAAAAGAGGTTATTGACCATATAACCTCTCATAAATTCTCAATACCCTTTTATACCATAGTTGAAAGATGGAAACCCACCATCTTTCTTTTTTTATACAATAAAAAAACTTCGATTTTTTTAATCGAAGTTTATCCTGCAAAGTATAATTGAACTGTCTTTGTCAAAACATCTGAATAACTATATGTCACTGTCCTTTGGGTGTCACTTTCTAATCTTACAACGAAAATACTAGGGTATACTCCTTCAAGTACTCCATTATTTACTAGGATCTTTTTTCTTCCACCGTTAGCCCTTAAGGTTACTTTTTCACCTACATGGCCTTCAAGGTCTCTTTTTATGGAAGCTAAGGTTCTATTCTTTTCCAAATTAAACACCCTCTTTCCATTATATATTTTACCTCAAAACCTCATAATTGTCAAATTAAAATTTTAATTTTATCACTATTTACTCCAACTTGTCAATCTAATTTTTAAATTCCAAAAATTTAATCTTATATTTTTTTATAATTTGTTGCTTAACATACAAATAAATTTTAATTTTACACTGGTATTTATTTATAATGTATACAGCAATATTTTAATTCTTAGTATGAGTTCTATAGTAGTATATCCATATAATTAATTATTATTTATATTTAGTAAATATTATTGATTTATCTATTTGAAACTTTTATTTATAAAAAATAAGAACTTCGATTTTTAAATCGAAGTTTATCCTCCAAAATACAATTGGACGGTTTTTGTTAATATATCTGAATAACTATATGTCACAGTCCTTTGTGCTCCAGTTTCTAGTCTAACGACAAAGATACTTGGATATACTCCTTCAAGTACTCCACTATCAACAAAAATTTTCTTTCTCCCTCCGTTAGCTTTTAATGTAACTTTTTCTCCAATGTGTGCTTCTAGATATTTCTTTATAGACGCAATCGTCGTATTTTTCTCCAACACTCACATCCTCCTTGTATTTTATTACTAGCAAAATTAGTTTTAAATATTTCTAATATTATACATAGGGTGATTTAGGATATCCTTCTCTGTATTTACCTCTTGTCTGTAATCCTCCTATCCCCTTTATACCGGTTATAGTATTTTCTATTACGTCAGTAATAGAAACTACCTTATCTATTCTCGTATAAGCTATTTTTTCGCATACAAATACAGGATCCAAACAATGAATCAATACTCGACTTGGTGAAGATGCAAAATTTGCTCCTGCATCTAATATACTTTCATAACAAGATTGGCAAGCACCTGCAAAAATCACCAATTCATCATAACTAGTATTAAAATTTCTAAGTGCCTTTACTGATTCAATATAGTATTTAGAATTCCTGTAGTTATTTAAATCTAAATAATCTTTTGAATTTTTTAATACACCATCATGCCCAGTTAATACCACTATATCTGGCTTTATTTCTTTCACCAGTTCTACTACCTGTATAGGCTGTTCTTTTTCAACTATCGCTTTTCCTACCGCATCAAGATTTAACTGTTTATATACTTTTAAACAATTTTCCATATAAACACTATCCCCATCTATGTGCAGAACTTTTCCAGGCCTCCCAAACATCAACTCTTTTTCTTGTATGATTTTGGGAGACTTTGTAATTCTATAAGCGCCATCTCTGGAGGTTATAGCCTTTTTTATTGCTTGATTGACCCTAGCATTAAGTATCTTGTCTTTCTCTCCTTGAAACTCGTCATTTACATGTTCTAAGTCATCGATAGATGCGTCAGCTATAATTCTTATATTTATGCCTTTTAAAACATAAACTACTCCGTCCTCATTTTCTTTTATATCAATTATTTTAAAAGTAATATCTTTTCCATATGACTTCCTAACTACAATATCGCCTATTCCCATATTTATCTCCTCATAAATACTGATATATACTATAATATGCCGAAACCCATATTGTGTGCTTTATAATACAAAAGAATAGAGTAAGAGGTTCAGCTCTTACTCTTTGATAAATTATTCTTTTAAATTATACGCTTCTTTAAATTCATCAATAAATTTTAAATAATCATCTTTCTCTTTACCCAATGACTCTAGTTTATTACCAAAAGTAACTTGTCCCCAATTAACCTCATTATAATAATAACGATTAGCTAATCTCCAATATCTTTGCGGAAATAATAGATATGCATATATAATACTATATTCCTCTTCTTTAATCTTGGAAATAGAATCATACGCCTTAAGTATTTCCTTAGCATAATCCACATTCCACCCAACCCTCTTTAGTACCTTTATCATAAAATTGGATATATCATATGATCTTACTTCTCTTTTACAATAATCAAAATCAATTATATTCACATTATTATCTTTGTCTAAAATTATATTGTGATAAGTATAGTCATGATGGCAAAAACTCTTTTCCTGTTCTGTAATATTACATATCTCTAAATAATTAGAGTTCTTCAATACTGAAAGCGCTCTTTTACCTAATTCTTTATAAAATTCTACAGTTTTAATATAATTTAAATCGAAAGTTCCTTTGTTACTTTTTTTCCTAGCCATGTCTCTCATTTTATCTAATGCCCTTATCCTTTTTTCCATAAGGTTAGGCCATCTTCCTAAATCAGTTTTTAATTTACTGTTTTCTGGAGGATCATACCCCTTACTGATTTCATGTAGTCTTGCTAATTCTTTTGCTGCGATTATAACCTCATCTAATTTATGAAAATCACATTCCTTTCCCTCTATCCACTCAGATAAAGTATATATATCTTCATTAACTAGTGCATAAGGTTCTCCGTCAATATTCAAAAAATATCTATCTACATTTTGATAACCTTTATTAATAATATATTCCTTTGCACCATATACAAATAAAAGTTTTTGAATTCCATAATTAATTTTTTTTAAGCACTTTTCACCTTTATCTGTTTTTAGATGGTATATCCCTTTATTGGGTTTAATGCTTTCTATCCTTATACCAAACTGTCTTTCAATTTCTGATTCCCTCATCATAGTTAATCACCCCCTAAATATTTATATGTGCTATCGCTAACAATTATTAACAATTATCAAAAGAAGTTAATATAATAAATTATAACTACTGCGAAAGGATTTAATAATGCATATTGGTATAGATGGTAGAGCTGCTAAATGGTATAGAGGTACTGGAATTGGCACATACACCTATCAACTAATATATAACCTAAATTTAGTTGACAAGATCAATGATTATTCACTCTTTCTTCCTAATAATTCAAATTTAGATAATCTTAATAGCAACTTTAAATTTATCAATACAGTTCATGATACCCAAGAAAACTTTTGGGAAGAGGTCTCTCTACCAAATATCCTTAAAGATGAAAATTTAGATATTTATCATGTCCCTCAAAATGGAGTAGGTTTACCAAATAATTTAGACAGTTCCTCAATAATTACCCTTCATGATATAATCCCTCTTAGAATGCCTGAAACAGTAAGTGATAGGTATCTAAAGATATTTAATAATGATATGAAAAAAATCATTGATGGAGTACAAGGAATTATTACTGTGTCTAACTTCTCAAAAGATGATATTTCTAAAGAATTTAATTATCCTAAAGATAAAATTTTTGTAACCCATTTAGCAGCTGAAAATATATATAAACCTATGGATAAAATTAAATGTAAAAAATTCTTAAGATCAAATTATTCAATAGATAGTAATTTCATATTATATGTTGGTGGTTTTAGCCCTAGAAAAAATATAACAGGTCTCATTGAAGCATTCTCATTACTAAAAGGCATATATACCCAAGATTTAAAACTTGTTATTGTAGGTAAACAAGGTATTTCTTACGAGAAATACAAAAATAGAGCCATTGAACTTGGAATAGAAGATCAAGTTATCTTTCCTGGATTTATCCCACTTGAACATATGCCTGTTTTTTATAATGCTTGTGAGACTCTAGTTTATCCTTCATTTTATGAAGGCTTTGGATTGCCTCCACTTGAAGCAATGGCGTGTGGTACCCCTGTTATAGCCTCTAACTGCACTTCTATCCCTGAGATATTAGGAAACTCTGCACTTTTAATTAATCCTAAGGATGTATATGCGATTATGAATGCTATGTATAGCATATTAACAAATATAGATTTAAAGATAAAACTTACAGTTGAAGGCATTGAAAGAAACAAAATATATAATTGGAATAAAACTGCCTTAGACACACTATCAGCTTATAAATTTATAAATAAAATAAGATAATTATAAAGAGTGCATTATATATCTTAATGCTATATAAAATAAGAGTTTAATACTAAACTTTAAAGCTCCAATCCATGAAATTAAATATGGATTGGAGCTTCTTTAACACTTAATAAACACTATATATTATAATCCCCCCTTTACTTAGAACATATGTTTGCTATATAATATACTTAGCTTAATTTTTAGGAGTGATTTTTATGGATTTAATTAACAAACTTCGTATTTTATCTGATAGTGCTAAATATGATGTTTCATGTTCATCATCTGGATCTAGTAGGTCTAGTAAGAAAAATTATTTAGGAGATACCTCGAGCAGTGGAATTTGCCATAGCTTTACTCCTGATGGACGTTGTATATCCTTATTAAAAATCCTGTTAACTAATTATTGTGTCTATGATTGTGCTTATTGTCAAAATAGAATGTCTAATGACTGTGAAAGAGCCGCTTTTACACCTGAAGAAATATGTGATTTAACAATTAATTTTTATAAAAGAAATTACATAGAGGGTTTATTTTTAAGTTCAGGAATTTTAAAAAGTCCTAATTATACTATGGAATTGCTATTAAAAACCTTAAAATTATTACGTCAAGTTCATAAGTTTAATGGTTATATACATGTTAAGGCTATTCCCGGCTGTGATGAAGTATTGATTAAAGAATTAGGCAAATATGCAGATAGAATGAGCGTTAATATAGAACTTCCATCAGCTTCTTCATTAAAGCTTTTAGCTCCTCAAAAATCAAAAATCGACATACTTTCTCCTATGAAAACAATAGCTAAAGAAATAAATGAATTTAATTATAATAAACGAGTTTTTTCCCATTCTCCCAGCTTTGTCCCTGGCGGTCAAAGCACCCAACTAATAGTGGGAGCAACTAACGAACATGATAAGGATATTCTTACTTTAAGCGAAAATTTATATAAAAACTACAAATTGAAGAGAGTTTATTATTCAGCTTACATACCAATTGTAAAAAACAATAAACTTCTCCCTTCAATATCAGTGCCTCCACTAATTAGAGAGCACAGACTATATCAAAGTGATTGGTTGCTCCGTTATTATGGTTTTACAGCCTCTGAGATGCTTAACGAAAAAAATCCTAGTCTTAATCTAAAACTTGATCCAAAAAGTTTTTGGGCACTAAATAACATTGATTTATTTCCTATAGAAGTTAATAAAGCCCCCTATGAAACTTTACTTAGAATTCCTGGTATAGGACTAAAATCAGCTAAAAGAATAGTGATTTCTAGAAGAGTTCACTCGTTATCCTATGAAGATTTAAAGAGCCTCGGAGTTGTACTAAAACGCGCACAATATTTTATATTATGTAAGGGTAAGTACTTAGGTGATACCTATTTTGACCCTCTACTAATTGAAAATAAACTAATTGATAAAAAAATTAAAGTTTATAATAATTCAGAAGACTATACTCAACTAAGTTTTTTCTCTCAATTATCATTAAATAAACCAGAAGATAGAATTACCAGTATAAGTGGTAATCTATAGATAGGAGTTTTATGATTGTACTAATACATGACGGAAGTTTTAATGGATTTTTAACTTGCATATATGAATGTTACTATTCATACAAAAATACTTCTTTAATATTTTCTAAACATTCATTTGAAGAAAATTTATTATACGAAAAAAAATATATAGCTACAGATGATGTAAAAGCAAATAAGGTATATACCTCTCTACTAAAAAATACTGGAGAAGAGGTTGTAGAGAATATTTACTATGCTTATTTATCCGATACCAAAGACTGTTTCTCATTAGCTTTTAAATATATACAACTGGCTTTTAAATTAGGTTCTTTAATTAACCATCACGTTTATGATAGTAGGGTTAAAAACATATTAGCTCTTAGAAATAAGGTTTTGAAGGAAACTCATATGTTTGAAGGCTTTGTTCGATTTTCTTTGATTAACGACCAAATGTTATATTCATCTATTGAACCTGATCACAATATTTTAGAATTATTAAGTTATCATTTTACCAAAAGATTTTGTAATGAAAATTTTATAATACATGATATTAAAAGAGAATTAGCTTTAGTTTATAGTTCACTACAAAATGACTATGAAATCATCTCTATGTCAATAAATTATTATGATGCATTAAAAAATTATAAAGAAGATATAACACAATTATGGAAGACTTATTATAACTCAACCACAATATCATCTAGACAAAACTTGAGGCTTCAAAGTAACAAAATGCCTAAACGTTATTGGAAACATCTTTTAGAAACAAAATAAAACCAGTTAATTCTGGTTTTATTTTGTAATCTTTTTTTCTTCATATATTTTTAGAAAATCTTTTCTATCTGGTTCATCTGCTAATTTATTTTGAAACTTTGATAAAAAGGATTCATAACTCCAATTCTTTTTCTTATTGTAGTAATTGTATACCAAATTATAATAATCATTTGGAAAAATCATTATTGCATATAATACTTCTAATTCATCCTTTTCTATCTTCCATACTGAATCATAGGCATTTATTATTTCTATACTTTTATCAAAATCATATCCATAATTTTTTATAGATTTCATCAAAAAATTACATATATCATGAACTCTAATATCTACTAAAGAATATTCAAAATCTATAAAATAAGCTCTATCTTCTGACAGTATAATGTTATGATGTGCCAAATCATTATGACATAACACTATCTTACTTTCATCTCTACATAAATTTTCATAATTTGACTTTTCTATTCTCTTTATTGATTCATTTATATTCTCTATTTGTTCATCTATACTCTCTAGCAGAAGTTTATCGAAGGTATTCTTATATCCGTATTTACCTACTCTTTGTTTTATATCGAGTAAATTTTCTTTTGCTTCATTAAATTTATTAGGAAACTTCCCTAAGTTACTTTTCAAAATTTCTAAGTTACTGCCTTCAAGATACTTTAATATTCCTAGAGAAGATTTATGATATTGCGCTAGAGCTTTTGATGCTATTACTACATCTAAAGGATTTGAACAACAGCATTCCCTTCCCTCAATCAATTCCATAACACAATATATACCATCTTTCCATCTTACATAATAATTTCCATCCCCAGCTTTAACAAAGGTTAATATATCTGAATAACCATCCTTAATATAATCTAAAGCTGAAGTTATAAATTTCATATCTTCTGTATTTTCTATTTTTTTTAATATTTTTTTGCCCTTATCAGTAATCAAAATATATACACTTCGTAAAGGTATTAAATCCTCAACCTTTAAATCAAATAATTCAAATAAGTCAGTGTCTAAATCATACTCACAAAGGTATTTTTCATCCGAATATCTAAGCTTGTTCATAAAATCACCCTTCTATAATAATGTAATACTATTATCAAATTCATAAGCCTTCATAAATTTATAATAGAAGGTTTCTTCGTTCCATTGTTTCTTCCCTTCTTTATATTTTTGCAGAGTTTTTAACGTCTCTAGCGGAAAAGAAATATAGCCATTTAAATATTTTTTAGAATTATTGTCTAAACCTTCTTGAGTCAATATAAATTCTATAGCTTCATTATAGTTAATAATCTTTATCCTTCTTTTAATTTTCAATAAAAACTTTCCATAATCACTTTCTACAAAATTATAGGCTATCCCCTTTAGATCATATATAATAATCCCCTTATTATAATTTAAATTTTTATCATCGCAATAGCCTAACGTAATCTCTTTATTATCCATAGCTCTCCTAAATATAGACAAATAGTCTGATTTCTCTATTTGAGTTACAGCTAAATTAGATAAATTCAAAATATTTTCAACTTTTTCTTCAATTTTTCCCGGGAAATATCCGACTTCTAAATACCTGTTTACTCTTTTTTGAAGAACCTTAATTTGTTCGTAATCTTCTCCAATCGTACTTTGGATAGATGGTATAAAATTGCTAGGATATTCTCTCAAGATTTTGTGAATTTTATTAATAAGATTTAGTTGAAAGTATACCTCTCCCTCATTAAGTTGTTTAGCTATTACTTTTTCTTTATTCTTTAAAATGGTAATTCCTCTGTTTTTCAAGTACTCTTCTATGGTCAAAAATTTCATATATTTTCTCCACCATTCTCTAATTGCTTTATATCTTCAACAAATTCCTCTCTTTCTTCACAATCTTCTAGATATTTTTCTAGTTTATTCAGAAAAAAGTCCTCTTCCCAAGGTTGTTGCTCCCAATAATACTGTATTCCTAACTGCCAGTATTGTTGAGGAAATTTTATAAAAGAAGATATAATTTTGCTATCACCTTTTTCTAAAGAATTAATACTCGAATAGCTAGCTAATATTTCTTTCACTTTATTTTTACTCCACTTTCCATTTTTCATAGACCTTATAATTAATGACGAGAGGTCGTGTAGGTTAGTATCTAGAATTGAGTAATCGAAATCAATAACATATAATTCTTCATCATAGGCCCTAAGAACATTATGATGAGCATAGTCATGATGGCAAAAGCCTCTTTTAATAACTTCTTTATTCATCCTATTTATATAGTTAGAACACTTTAAACCATCTAAAGTTTTTTCTATTATTGTTAGCTGATTCTGCATAGTTTCTAGATATAGCTTATCAAAATCGCTTTTGTATGCTTTTTGGTAGATACGATTCCTAAAATCTAATATTTCTTTTCCTCTTACATTAAAATTTTCTATCCATTTAAACCAGTATATTCTTGGTTTCATATCTTGATCTATTGTGAAACCTTGGCTACATAAATGAAGTTCTGCAAGTTTTTTAGTTACCTCTAATAATTCATGAATATTATCGTAATTACTTTCGCGTGATGGTATCCATGGAGATAAATAGCAGTACTTATTATCATATTCTATATAATCCATCCCCAATTTAGTCTTAAGTATAGGAGGAATGTTCTTAAAACCTTTTTTTTGAAGATGTAATATAGCAGATAAAATAAACTTAAAGTGAGAATAACTATAATTAATTGTTTTTAAGCAATATTCTTTATCATCACCTTTTACAATATATATATTTTTTTTCTTAACGATATCCTTTACCTCTATATCGTATTTTTCATTTAAGAAATCTTTTAGATTACTTAGTCCCATTAAGTTCCTCCACTGATTAATCCTCATTTATTATATGAGAATAATTATTCATGTGTGAATTATTCACCATTGGAAAAATATATCATATTTATATATTATAAACATTGTACTGGGGGAGTAGTATGAAGATTTGCGTAGATGCTAGAGGGTTAAACTGGTATAAAGGAACTGGTATAGGCACCTATACTTATAATTTATTAGTAAATATGATCAACTTAAATAGAGAAGATTTTTACCATATATTTTGGTCTGGTGGAGACTACGATTCTTTTCATAATGATAAAACAAAAATATTAATGGCTTCTAAAAAACATCAAAGATTTTTTGAATCTTACTATATACCCTCATTTGTAAAAAAAGAGCTTATAGATATTTATCATATTCCTCAAAACGGAATTGGATTAGAAGAGAATATAGATTGCAAAAAAGTCGTTACTATTCATGATCTTATACCTTATATATTACCCGAAACTGTAGGTAAAGGTTATTTAAAGAAATTCTTAACAACAATGCCCAAAATAATGGATAACTCTCATGGTATATTAACAGTTTCAAATTACTCTAAAAAGGATATTTTAAAATTTTTTCCTGAAATTGATGAGGATGATGTTTTTGTTACTCCTCTAGCTGCTAATGAAAATTACAGACCTTTAAATAAGGATATTTGCAAAAAACATGTTCAAGAGAAGTATGGTATAAATACTCCTTTTTTCTTATATTTAGGAGGATTTAGTTCAAGAAAAAATGTCAAAGGACTAATTTTGGCATTTGAAAAAGCTTTTAGAAGCTTTCCTAAAGAAAGAAGCCTATTAATTATTGGTTCATTGAGAGAAGAAGGAGAAAAATTGAAACAATTAGTTCAAGATAAGTCTTTACAAAAAAATATTGTATTTGGTGGTTTTTGTGAAAACTCTGATCTTCCTGTATTATATAATGCGTGTGAAGCTTTTGTTTATCCATCTCTTTATGAAGGGTTTGGACTTCCCCCACTAGAGGCAATGAGTTGTGCAACTCCTGTTATAACCTCAAATATAACATCAATCCCTGAAGTAGTAGGTGATAGTGGTTTATTGATAAATCCACTTGATATATTGGATATATCAAATGCCTTAGTCAAAATATCTGAAGATTCAAACCTTAGTGAAGATTTAAGTGTAAAAGGTCTTGAAAGAAGTAAATATTATTCTTGGGAGAATACAGCCAAAGAAACTCTAAAAGCTTACAATAAAATCAATGAAAAATACTTGTTTGAATAAAAAGATATCTCAAAATACTTTAAATAGTTATTTTGAGATATCTTTCTACTTCTACTTTCTAACATCTAATATATCATCTATTCTATCATAATCTGTTGTATCTGGAACTCTATTAACAATATTAGTCATTATGGATAACACTTTTTGATTATTAATTTCTTCAAACTCCTTATCTACAACTATATTATTATAAAAAGCTCTCGAGCTTGGGAAAAATCCTTCATTATTTAAAGTATCCACACTAATAAGATTTTGATTGTCTATTAAGAATCTTAAAAATCTATTAGCAACATCTTGCCTTTCATACTCACTCTTCAACGCAACAATATTATCTCCATCAAAGGAAACAGCTCTATTACCTCCGACTACAATAGCTGGAATCATTATAGCTTTTAAGGAGTTTTTTAAGTTATTGTTAATAATATTTTTATAATTATTTTTATCAGCGATATAACCTAGCGGAGTTTCTTTTCCCATTAAATTATCATCTTTAATTATATTAGTTATTTCTTCCGCTTGATTTATATTACCACCTTGATAAATAATAATCTTTTCTATCTCCTCAATAGTAGTTAAATCATATGAAAATAAACTTATTTCATTGTTAGATTTACTATCTATATCTTTATATAAATCTATTAATTCATTCCAACTTCTTATATCTTCTGATTTATATCCATATTGGTTCAATATATCTTCTCTAATAATTAAAAATTGAGGATTGCTCTGTATTGGTATACCTAAGTAATGTTCACCTTTTTTCACCTCATTTAATCTCCATAAATTAAAGTTCTTACTGTAACTATCTATTATGTTATCTTGATAGCTTATATGTTCTAAAGAATCCTCATTTATACTTCTCAATGTTTTAGAATCTAACATTATAAGATTTATTTCATTTTCAACATTTGATGCTTTATTTAAATATCCTATTATTTCATCTTTATTATGCTTGGTAACATTAATTTTACTCTTCTTATTTGCACTCATAAACATTTCTGCTGAGTCTTTTAAGTAAACATAATTTTCTTCGTTAGTTATAATCTCAATACTCCCAACTAACTCCTTATTATTAATAATTTTAAACACTTTATACATAGATAAAACAAGTAGGGTAATCACAATTAATACTATTATATTCTTCTTTAAATTTCTCATAAATAAACTCCTTAAAGCGAACTTACTATAAACTTATCACAAATATCTTAATATATCAAACCTATCCATTTTCAATTGAAAATGATTATTCTTTTGCAATATGTAGAATTATATTTTATAATTATTAATGGATTTATATAGAAAATAAGGAGGGTAAAATGTATAATGCACATTGATAACTTAAAATATTTTTATGATATTGCAACCACTAAAAATATATCATTTGTGGCAAAAAAATCTCATATATCACAATCAGCATTGTCCCAACAACTTATCAAGCTTGAAGATAAACTTGATACCAAACTTCTAGAAAGAAGTAATAAAGGAGTCAATTTAACTCCTGAAGGTGAAATAGCACTAAAATATACTAAAACAATCCTAACAAGCTATAGTAGAATGTTAGAAGAACTAAATGCTTATAAAAACAATAAAAAGACAGTAAATATCTATTCTCTTTCCTACGTAAAAAACTTCATTCTACCAGGTTTTATAGGAGATTTCAAAAAAAACTTTAAAAATTATAAAATAAATTTATCTTCTATAGAAACACCATTTAATGAGGAGTCTCTAAACTCAAGTTCATTCGACATAATAATTAGTAGTGAAAAGTTTCTAAGAGAAGATATAGTATGCCAAAAGCTTTTTGATGATGAGTTTGTAGCCCTAGCATCCCCTAAGTTCAATATTAAAGATGAGTATTCTATAGAAGAAATTCTTACTCTTCCTATAATAATAGTTAACAATAATACAAATATATCAAAATACGTTGAAGATAAACTATCTTCTTTTAGCTCAAATAGTGATTCATTAAATGTTCTTTTTACTACTGACTCACCACTCACCGCTTTAAATGCATTACTTGTTAATGAAGCCATATCTTTTGCTCCAAAAACAGTTGCACAATTATATACTAAAGACCATAATCTTAAAGAGATGAAAATAAGCAACTTTGCACTTTCTTATTCCATGTACCTATTGGTAAACAGATCATTTTACATGGATGAAAAAGTATTTATTGACACTCTCAAGAAAAAAATAAAAGGGTTCTTAAAATAAGAGCCCTTTTCTCATCTAATAATTTCTCATAAGTAATCCTTTGATAACTTCTATTAATATATCTTTATACTCATTATCAGGCAACTTATTTATTCTCTTAAATGCCTTATTAGTATATTTTAGTGCTAGTTCTTTTGCTTTTTCTACACCTTTATTTTCTCTAACCAATTTAATTATTTCATACACATCTTTGTCATCAAATGTTTCTTTTTTCATATACGGTTCTATTTTTTTCTTATCGTTTCTAAATGCTATTATAAATGGCAAGGTAAATATACCTTGTTTTATATCATTCATTGCAGATTTTTTAATGCTTTCATCAGTTCCTGTATAGTCTAGAATATCATCTATTATTTGAAAAGCCATTCCAATATTGTGACCTATATTCCAAAATTCTCTACATAGTTTTTCAGAACAATTACTTTCTGCAGCTCCTATATACATAGAAAGTGAAAATAATTCTGCTGTTTTTCCAGATATTCTAGATAAATAATTTTTAACTGATAAATTTTCACTAAATTTAGAATTAAGTTGCTCTATTTCTCCAAGACATATTCTAGACATAGCCTTAGAATCTATCTTTATACTTTGTAAAGATCCTTCTGATGCTAATAATCTGAAACAAGCACAAAATAAATAATCTCCAATATAAACCGCGTAATCTTTACCGTATTTTGACTGGATGGTTTCAGTACCTCTTCTGACCTTTGCATCATCTATAATATCGTCATGAACCAAGGTAGCCATATGTAACATTTCTACTACAGATGCTAATGCTCTCACCTTTCCTTCGTTACTTTCTCCCCATTTAGAGCTTATTATAACAAAAGCAGGTCTTAGCATTTTCCCACCTGATTCTATAAGTTCAATAATAGATTTTTCTATAAACTTATCTTTACATTTTGCATTTTTCTTCATGAGTTTTACTACTTCTTCTAACTCATTTTTAATATATATATTACTATCCCACATTTTATCCATATAATCGCCTCAACTTTTAAGATATTTTACCAAAATACGGAAGTTTAGACATGTGCTTTAAGGCATAGTTCGCAGTCAGTCCAATAAAAAATCCAGTAAGAATTCCTACTAAAGATAATACTGGTAAATATAGCATAACCCCTATATTCTTAACTATCCAAGACGCTATTAAAAGTTGCCCAACATTGTGAAACACAGCACCAGCGCAACTTACCCCTATAATGCTTACTTTGTCTGCTCCAATTTTTTTTACTATTATCATTATTAAAAAACTTAGCAAGGCTCCAGAAAATGAATACATAAAAGAGGATAGGTTTCCTCCAAACATCGTTGCTAAAGCTAACCTTAATATAATAATATAAAATACATCTCTTTTTTTATCTAATGTATATAATGCAATTACTGTTATTAAATTTGCTAATCCAAGTTTAGCCCCTGGAGTTGCGAAAGGAACCGGAATCATATTTTCAAATATATGTAATACTAATGCTTGAGCAACCAATAATGACATATATACTAGTTTGGTTGTTTTTCTCATATAAATTCACCTCTAATATGAAAGAATCACTCCATCATCTGAAGTATCTCCTTTAATTTCTACCATCAATCTATGAGGTAAGCATACTAATTGTTCTCCTACCTCACTTATGTAGCCTGGTCTTATACATATTTTATCTGGGCAATCTGCCTCAATGATAGCAATAGTATCATCTTTAACTGAAACTACATTAATTCCCGATTCAGTTTTTACTTCAATTATTTCTTCCCCTTTGTGGGCTGATAAAGGTATATTTTTATAAACCTTTCCATTTACAGTAATTTGAGCATATTTACTATTGTAATCTTTATTCAAAACCACACCAAAAATTACCGCTGGAATAAAAGATAACACTACAAGTAGAATAATAATTACTATATCCCACTTTTTAATCATATCATTCTTCTCCAATCTCTAATCTTTTTCTTAAACTGTATAAATAATCATAAGGTAGAGTGAATTCACTCTACCTTATTAAGTTTACCATATTAATATAATTTAATTTATTTTTGTCCTTGTTTATATACTGGTACTTTTTTACCCAACCAGTAATTTCCTACCTTTTTTGTTATCCATGGCATAACATAGTAGTCTAAACCAAATGTTCTACCAGCTCCTTGCATTAAAGCAATTGAAGAGAATATATACCATAATATACTCCATTCACCCATAGCTGAGAATATGAAGTTAAAGCCCATGAATATTGAAGCTGCTGAAGCTAAGAAAGTAAATAGTCCTGCTATTAAGCATAAACCGATACCTAACTCTAATAAAACAACCATTCTTTGGAACCATACTGCTACATCTGCATTTGGAATCATTATTTTCATAATAGCTTCATAAAATTTTGGCATATGTTCAAATATTGGAACTGGAAGTGCTGCTGCTGCATCACTTGTTGCTTCAGATGCTCCTGAACCTGCTGCTGCTTGAACCCATTCAAATGGCATTTTAACATTTCCAGCTTTAAACCAAGAATCACTTGCTAAACCATTTGAGAAAATATTAAACAAACCTTTTAGTCCCTTGTCATCCCAAGTTCCTTCACCTACAAGTTTCTTAAGACCTTCTAGTAACCAAATAACTCCTACGTATAATCTTAATGGAACAAGCCATAGTCTATTACCTTTTGAAGCTAAATGTCCTCTCATTATGTTTCTCTTATCTTCTATTGAGAAGAACTCATGATTTAAATAATGATAACATGCATTTATTCCATTTACACCCCATAAATAATATAGATTAACCATATGTTTCATAAATAAAGCAAGGAATCCAGATAATTTTATACCTGCTAGGTTAGCAACTCCATATTTCCCTCCAATAGAAACCATAAATCCATGATAATTTGATTTAAATTTAGTCATTTCTTTATTTTCTATTGTTGCAACTATATTGCTAACAGCTGTATTTGCTGTTTGCTCTGCAGCTTCAACAATCTGAGGAGTTCCTTTTCCTGGTTCTTCTTCAAAATAAGTTAAATCACCAACAACAAATACATCTTTTTTACCTACTGCTTGCATGTATTCATTTGTTTGTAATCTTCCTGCTCTTGCAGTTTCTAATCCATATTCTTTAACTTCTGCATTAGCTTGTATACCGCAAGTCCAAATTAAAGTATTAGTTTCTATTTCTGTACCGTCTTTTAGAACTATTTTATCTTCAGTAACTTCTACTATTGGGGAATTTTTAAGTACTTCTACCCCTTTTCTAACCATATATTTTTCAGCTTTGTCAGCTTGTTGTCTATCTAACATATTAAGAATTGTTCCCATAGCTTCAACAACTAACAATCTAACTTCGCTTTCATCTACATTGTATTCTTTAGCTAACTTTGTTTTCCATTCAATAAGTTCCCCAGCCATTTCTATTCCAGTGAAACCTGAACCTGCTACAGCAAAAGTTAACATCTTCTTTCTAGCTTTAGCATTTCTTTCTTTAGATGCTTTTTCAAACATTTTTTGAATATGTTCTCTTATTTCTAATGCATCTTCAAAAGACCATAAAGTAAATCCATTTTCTTTAACTCCTGGTACTCCAAAAAATGCTGGTTCTGAACCTGTACCTACTATTAAATAATCATATTCATAGCTACCGTGAGTTGTTTTTACAACTTTTTTATCAGTATCTACTTTTTCGATATAGTCAGTAACGAGATTAACTTTTGTTCTAGCAAAAATCTTAGTTAAATCGACTTGAACTGACTCCTTATGAACTCTTCCACCAGCTACTTCATGTAATTCAGTCATTAATGTGTGGAAGGTATTTTTGTCGATTAATGTAATCTCAACATCATCGTTCTTTTTGTATTTCTTTGCTAATTTTTTAGCAGAATGAACTCCACCATAACCTGCTCCAAGAACAAGTATCTTTTTCTTATTAGACATTTTACCACCTCTTTAATTTATTCTTACATTTTTGTTCAGAAAACATACTTAAATACAAATCCATATTCATTTTATCCTTTTTTTTTCGCTATGTCTATAGATAAAGAGTGTCATTTTCTTATTTAGGTTAATAGTTTATCAATCCCGTTTTCTTTTTAACAACCTGCTTTTCAAGGTTTCTTAAACATTTTCACTATATAAAAATCATATAAGTTTTTTTAATATAACATAAGTAACTTTAATTATATTTATTCGAAAAAGCGTGTATAATTAAAAATGTTGATGGAAATAATATCTTTCTTGTCAACTTTTTCACAATATTATAATATAAATTATATTTTTAAGGGGGATTCTCTCAATGAAAAAGAAAACTTTACTAAGTGTTATCGCTGCTGCTACTTTAGCTGTAACTATATTTGCTGGTTGCGGAAAGAAAGAAGACACTGCAAAAACTAACACTGACACACCTACTAAAACAGAAGACAAAACTGATGCTGTAACTACTGCATCTATAGTTAACGATGCTGATGCTTTTGTAAAAGCAGCTAGCAAAGAAGGTACTTGGATCATTGCAACTTTAGGAGATCTTAAAGTTGATAAAGAAATCAAATTAGAAGGCGAATTTAAAAATGGTAAAAAAGACGATAAGGGTAATGATGTTATCCAACGTAAAATAGGTCTTTATACTCAAGATGCTGATCACAATGTAACAGCTAGATTTACATTAACAGCTCCAAAATTAACAGTTACTAGCCCAAATGCTAGAATACAAAGCGGAACTTTCAAAGGTGATGTTTATGTATCTGTTGATAACTTCCAATTAGTTGATGCTAAAATCGATGGAAACTTATACTTTACTACTGATACAGCAAAATCTACATTCAAAATGGATGATAAGAGTTCTGTAACTGGAGTACAAGAATTAAAGAAATAATCTACTAAATATAGGAGGTATAAAGTCATATGACTTTATACCTCCTTCATTTTTTATTTATCTAGATAAACTAATTGTTCTTGGTATAATTCTATCTTTAAATAAGCTACCATTCTTTCTACTATCTTATGATGTTTTTTGAACTTAAATTCTTGAGTTTGACAAACATTTTCACATTTATCATCTTTTCCATGTTTCTTGCATTTTTCTTTTCCGTATTCTTCAAATTCATCATATTCTGCAAATTCATTGTAGTTATCATAACCGTAGTCTTTTCCACCAACATCTTCACTATCTATAGCTTGGTCTGCGTCAAATATTCTAGCTTCTGCTAATCTACAGAATGGTTTTTCAATATAAATTATCTTATCAGCAAAATCCCATTCACATTTAGAATTACCCATTTCAAATCCGCCACAAGAACAATCTATTGATTTATTGCATTTAGTGAAGTAGTTAATTTCTTTTCCATTTTCTCTACATTCTATTACTGGTTTTTGGATATAGTCGATTTCTGTAGCTGTACTAAATGGAACTTTTACTGTAGCATGTTTTATTGCTCCAACCATAATTTGTCCGTTACAACCTGGTTTTCCAGCAACTGCATACTCTATATTTTTTTCTATATATCCAGTTAAAAATAGCTTTCCATATCCTTTATCAGGGTTTACAGGATCTACTTTACCACAATTAACCATAAGTTTACATTGAGTTATATATACTTCTTTCTTTACCCTCTTTATTTCATATAAATCGTCACATAATTCTATACAAGATTGTAAATCGATTTGTACATCTCTAACTGATAATAAAACAGGAAGCCTAGTATAAGTTACTCTACATCTAGGGTTTATTGATGCATTAGTGCTTGAGCTTAAATTTACTTCTTCTGAGTATATTTTACTTGAACAGTATTTTTTAGACATTTGTTATTCCTCCTCTTGTCCATCGAGTTATCTTCTGTAATAATAGTATATTCTCTACTTCACATGTTGTTACACCTTTCGACAGTTTTGTGTTATTTATATTAAAATATATTTTTCTTCCTCAAATTAACATATAACGCATTTATTACATATAATAATTAAAAATGAATTGTGGAGGTTTATATGGATACAGAAGAAATTCTACTTAATGGATTCCTAACTGAAGAAGAATTACAAAACATTTCTTTAAGACGCGGTTATCTAATGGAAGATAAAGATTATTTATTTCTATCCGACAAATCCTATCCTTTAAAGAAATTAATAAGTATAGATTTATCTCTAAAAATTGTTTCATTTAAAAGCCTATTAACAGCAGACAGCAAGATAAATTATTTTGAGGGAGTAAAGGAATTTAAGATATCTTATGCAGATGATAATGATGACGAGGTTAATCTTACAAAAAAGGCCCCTTTTAATGGTAGCTTTATTACTCCACTTAGAGAATCATTAAAAAATGTTCAAGTTCATCTAATACATGGATACTTCTATGTAGCTGACACAAATATTATTGACTATTATATAAGCTACTTCTTAAAATATGGCGTTAAACCCAACTCTCAAACCTCGAGATACGATACTGATTCAGAATTTTATTAGGAGGTTTTTATGAAAATTCTATTTGATGGTTTTGGAATTACTCATCATGTAGGAAATTCCTTAGGATCCTACACTAATGAGATTATTTCATTAATCAATAACACCGAAGATGAAATAGATTTTAATGTACTTCTTTATAATATAGATAAGCCAACTTCCGATTTATCATTTAAGAATGTAACTCCCCTTTACCTTAATATAGATAGGAGTATATATCCTTCCCCTAATATAAATAATGTTATAAATAGATATGAAATAGATCTTTATCACGATCCAAATAATGGCTTTCTTGCACCTGAAGAGCCTATAAATAACTATATAGTTTCTCTCAATACTTTATTACCGTATCTAGAGCCCACTCTTGTAGATGATAAGTTCAAAAGAAGTTTTTATAAGAGAGTTCCATACGCTTTAGAAATTTGTAAATATCTATTAGTACCAACTAAAGCTTTTAAGGAGGATGTTTTAAGAACCTTTCCTAAAATGAAGGATAAAATAATATGCTCTTATCCAAAAATAAACGAGATATTTTCTCCTAAAGATACATTAGAATCATCTAAGTTTATTTTAAATAATTATAATATAAATTCTCCATTTCTACTTTATGTTGGTGATATTTCAAAAAGAAAATCTATTGAGAAACTTATTTATATTTTAAAAAATCTAGCATCTACGCCTCTGAAGCTTGTTTTAATTGGAGATTATAAGAAAAAAAAATACGCCTATTACAGACATATTTTAGAACTAGCGTCATCACTTTCTTTAGAAGACAAGATTATATTCTTAGGTAAAATACCTCAGCATAATTTACCTTACTTCTATTCTAATGCACTATGTACAATTGATTTTTCTATATATAACTCCTACCCGCTATCATCAGTGGAGGCTGTGCACTGTAAATCTGTAGTTATAGTAAATGATACGCCTTCTAATAAAGAAATCTTAAAAAAATCTGCTTTCTTTATAGATTCAGCTAACTTAAATATAGCTGTAGATATGATTAAAACCTTATACTCTAGAAAAAATATAAAGGGAAAATTAACTGGAAACTTATCTAATCCAGTTGCCGGAGATTTAAAAGAACTGTTTAACTTGTATGAAAAATAATAATAGGTGGATAACTTTATCCACCTATTATAATATTTCTGTTAACACATCAATAACTTCACCCTCGGTATTATCATAAATAAAATTAATCACTTCATTTATAATTTCATTTGATTTATTTGTGCTATTACTTACACAACATAATCCTATAGTTAACTTTTTGTGTTCATCCATACTTTCTATCTCAGCTACAGAAACATTAAACTTATTTTTTATTTTAGCCAATATACTTCTAGAAACCATACGTTTTTCTTTTAAACTATTCGCCCAAGATATTCTAATAACTATCTCAGCAGTACCTATAATCAATCTAAACACCTCTAAATTATATTCTTTCTAATATTATTTCCCAATCTTCGTTAATTATAGACATCAATATTACATCATCATAAATTCCTTCAATTCTATTAAAATAATAATTCTTTCTTAAACCTTCTTCAATAAATCCTACATTCTTAGCAACCCTCAAAGAAGGAACATTTTTATAATTTATATTTACCTCTAATTTATGAAGATTGATATAAGTAAAGCAAAAATATACAAACCATTTTAATATATGCTTCATTATTCCTTTATTCGTATATTTATCATTAAGAATATACCCTATCTCTCCCCTTGAATCTTGAGAATCTATAGAAAATAACCCTATTAGCCCTATTACCTTATTACTATTCTTATCTATTACTACCCAATCTATTCGTTCTCGTTTATCGTACTCTTCTAAAAGCTCTTCTATAAATACTCTAGCATACTTCTCATTTATACTACTAGGTGATCTATAAAATATAGGCTCTTTTCTATTTTTATAAATTTCTATAATATCTTTTCCATCCTTTTTGTCTGGTTTTCTTAAAATATATTCATCTAATTCTAATTCAACAAAGTCATTGAATATTTTTTCCAAGTAATTTAGTCTCATATAAGCAACTAATTCCATAGAAATTCTCCTAAATATTATTTATATAATATTTATACTTTTAAAATTACTTGTTATGAATACTTTTTAGTAAAAAAGCTCCTCAAAATTATGAGAAACTTTTCTTAAAGTTTGAATCTTTCTATTTTAATTACTTAGTATATTAAACCAAGAAATTTTTTAAATACATATAATAGGCTCCTTTAGCTGGTGATGTGTCCTCGTCTATAAAAGCATCTACTTTTATATTTTCTAATAAATATCTTTCAAATTCTTGCCTTACTATTTTAGATTTCTTTAAAACACCGCCCACTATACCTATCTTACAGCTTTCAAAATTCAACTTATTGAATATTCTCTCAGTAGTTTGTGCAATAGCTTTTCCTTCATCTCTTAAAATTTTAATAGAAATCTCATCTCCCATTTCACCTAACTTAGCAACAATAGGGGTTATAGATGCAATTTCATCCTTTGTCTTTGAGTATACAAACTCTATTATCTCATTAACCTCTTTTTTATTTAAAAATTTTAATATCTCAGTAGAAAGAACACTAAGTTGGAAACCATAATCATACTCGTATATCATGTTTTTTAAAGCCTCTATAGCAATTTTATATCCACTACCTTCGTCACCTAAAAGATTTCCCCAGCCTCCACATCTAGCTTCTTGTCCATTTTTTATTCCATATGCTATTGAGCCAGTACCAGCTATGGTTAAAATTCCATCTTCGCCCCTTAATAAAGCTTTAAGAGCCAATTGACTGTCATTCATTATTACTGATGATATATTAAAATTTTTCTTTATAGCTTCATAAACTATCTTTGAATTATCCCCTGATTCTGATCCAGCTAGTCCTAGATATAAGCCCTTTAGTCCTTCTAATCCTAACTTGTCTATCAATTCTTTTAAACCCGATAGAATATTATCTAAACCTTCTTCTTTACCATTTAGAAGATTACCGAAACCTCTTAATACTCTATCCATAATCTCTCCATTTAAATCAAAGGCAACGATTTCAGTTTTAGTTCCACCACCATCTACTCCAATAACATAATTAACCATACAAACCTCCACATATAATAATTAATTCTAATAAGATACATTATAATTATGTACATTCTATAATCTAGTATATATGTGTACAACTTCATTCGCAAGGTCTCATTCTTACAATTTTAGTTCATACATTTAAAATCTCTTAATTTCATAAATTACAAACTTTAAATGATTAAAAAAGGTACTAAATAATCCAACTGAGTTATTTAGTACCTTTTATCTTATGCTGACATTGTAATTTCTAGTGTAACTTCTTTTCCATCTCTATTAACAACTATTTTAACTTTATCGCCTTCATTTAGCTTATTCTTTTCTGACGAAAGTTCAGCTGAAGTTTTAATGCTCTTTCCATTAAATCCAACTATGACATCTCCAGCTTTGATTCCTGCTTTTTCTGCTGGTGAATATTCTACTACACTTGCAACATATATACCTTCAACTAATTTATACTGTTTTGCTGCATTCTTATCTAAATCTCTTATACTTATACCTAATGTTAAAGATTGTTTGCTTAATGCTCCTATTTTATCCTTTACTGAGTTTATAGGAATTGAAAATCCTATTCCTTCTACACCCGCTTCACTAATCTTAGCTGAATTAATTCCTATAACTTCTCCATTAGCATTTATTAGAGGTCCTCCACTATTTCCTGGGTTTATTGCAGCATCTGTTTGAATATATACTGATGTACTACCATCTTGATTTTGAAGACTTCTGCTAGCAGCACTTACTATACCTTTAGTAACAGTTCCAACAAACTCTTTTCCTAATGGATTTCCAATAGCTATAACTTCTTGACCTGCTTGAAGTAAATCTGAATCTCCTAAAGTTGCTACCCCTGGCACCTCAACTTTTTCTACTAGCCTTATCATAGCTAAATCTGCATTAGCATCATAGTTTACTATCTTAGCTTTATACTCTTTTCCATTATTAAAGGTTACATTTACTTCAGTAGCACCTTGAACAACATGGTAATTAGTTAATATATCACCATCTTCATTTATTATAAATCCTGATCCCACACCCTCTTGTGGTTGATTAAAGAATCCATTACTTACAGAACTTTTAGTTGAAACACTTACTACTGCTGGAGCAACTTTATTAACTACATCTGTTACGCTTAATGAAGTTGTATTACTTGTGAAACTAGGAGTTGTGTATGAAATATTCTTCGTTTCACTTGTTCCCTTTAATGTTCCATTCTCAAGAGCTGTTTTAATAATATAATAGGTCGAAGGAATAGATATTGATAAAGTTAAGGCCATCGTAACTAAACCTACTAATAAATATTTGCCTATTCCATTACCTTTTTCCTTTTTATTTTTTCCTTTATTATTTTTCCCATCACCAATCATTACAAAATTAGGTGAATATGTTTCTCCATTCTCAGAATCTCCATTTCTAAAATCACTCATGAAAAGAAACCTCCTTATAATCAATTATTTTAAGTATTATATCCATATTTAAAATATAAAATAATACTGTGTCATCTTAATGACAAATATAAAGTAATATTTTTTCACATATTTTAACCGTATTTATAAACTACAACATTAGTTTTAAATGACTGGACAACAGGTTGACCGGTCAACCTGTTGTCCAGTCATTTAATATAAAAAACTACCTTAGAATAATCTCTATATTCTAAGGTAGTTTCGTTATCTTTTTACTCTTCCTTTTTCAACTGCATACTTGATTGCCTCTAGAACTTTATTTTTGTCTTCAACTGGTATCATCTGCCCATTTGATTCTGTAACTAACTGATTTATGTATCTTGAGGTTGATAAAGTTAAAAGACTTTTATCAAGTTCAACATTTTTATTTCTTGATATTATAGCCAAAGGAGAATTCTCAATCAAGCCTTCTTTTTGAGAATTACTTTTCTTCTCCAATATGTTACTTGCTTCATTATGCATAGCACCAGGATATTTACTTCTTATTCTGTTTGATATAAATTCATTTTTTAATTCTGTTTGTCCTTCAGAAAATAAGTTTTCTGGAATCTCTAACATCCCAAGCTTGTACTTAATATAAGTTAAACCAAAATAAGATTGAGTAGTTTCTAATTTACTATTCTTTTTTATTTTAATGTAATTAGATATGTATTCTTCATTATCTAAATTACTTTCCACTATAGGATCTATCAAGACCATAGAATTTACAAGATCACCATAGGTATTAGCGAAGTTAGTCATAATTAATGAACCATACCCGGCCCCTACTAAAACATACGGTCCCGATATGCCTGCCTTATTTAATAATAACCTTAAATCCTCAGCTTGTCTTTGCGGATCTAATCCTTCTCCACCATCACTAAATCCATATCCCATTCTATTATATGTAAATACCCTAACACCTAAACTATCCGCTACTTCTCTAGTAATAGTATTCCATTCATTTGAATCTACGCCTAAATCTCCATCAAATATTACTGTCATATCTCCAGAACCAATACTATTATAATAAACTCTGTTATCATTTATTCGAGTATATTTAGTTCTTGGTTTATATTTTTCATTATAAACCTTAGTCACTGCAAACTGAAACACTAACCCCATTAATAAAATAGTTATAAGACTGTATATCAGAAACTTCATTATAGCTGATATAGGAATTTTTTTTCTAATTCTTAACCTTTTTATACCATTTGAGTGCGGAATTAAATTCATAACTTCTCTATTTCTCCCCTAATTTTAAATTTGGTTTTGCATTTAAATCCATTGTGCTAACATTTCCAAGCTCCCATTGATAGTACGCAGCGCTTCCTATCATTGCTGCATTATCTGTACATAATTCTAGTGATGGAAATAATATTTTTATTCCCTTTTCATTACCTTTATTAATCAAGTTTTCTCGTAGTCCACTATTAGAAGCAACTCCACCTGCTATGGCTATTCTGTCTATTCCTCTTTTTTCACACGTTACCATAGCATTATCTGTTAACACTTCTACAACAGCTTTTTGAAAGGATGCAGCTACATCTGCAGTGTTCACTTCTTCGTTCAGCATAGACTTCTTATTTAGATAATTTAATACTGCTGACTTTAATCCTGAGAAAGAAAAATCTAAGGTATCATCATGAAATCTAGCTCTTGGGAATGATATGCTATTAGGGTCCCCTTCCTTTGAAAGCTTATCTATCTTAGGGCCCCCTGGATAACCAAGTCCTATTGCTCTTGCCACTTTATCATAAGCTTCTCCAGCTGCATCATCCCTAGTTTCACCTATTATTTCATACTCACCATAATCTTTAACATATACTATAAAAGTGTGTCCTCCTGAAACAACTAAGGATACAAATGGAGGTTTCAGGTCCTTATGTTCAATAAAGTTTGCACATATATGTCCTTCTATATGATTAACCCCTATTAATGGCAGGTCTAAGGAGTATGCAAGCCCTTTCGCATATTGGAGTCCTACAAGTAGTGCCCCTACTAATCCTGGCCCATAGGTAACCCCTATAGCATCTAAATCACTAAGCTTCATATCTGCTTTTTCTAATGCTTCTTCTACTACAGCATTTATAACTTCTATATGCTTTCTTGAAGCAACCTCTGGAACAACTCCACCAAACTTTTCATGTATTTCAATCTGAGATGATATAACATTAGACAAAACTTCTCTTCCATTTATAACAATTGCTGCTGAAGTTTCATCGCATGAACTCTCAATAGCTAAAATTACTTTTCTATCCATAAATATTACCCTCTTCTATCTTAAATCTTCAATTTGTATTATACTTTATAGTAGTTGCATTATCAATTTAAAGAATCTTACAATTTTATAACAAGGAGTAACTAAATGAAAAAATCTTACGCAAAAGTCATAGTTGCCGGCTCCCCTATATCAAAGTCAAATTTCAAGTTATTTAATGAATCTGGAAGAGCTATTCTACCTTATAATTCTGGAAAATATCATGATAGATACGCATTGTATGAAGAAGAAATCTCATATTGTGCAAGACTTCAGAATCCAGGTATAGTAATTGATGAAGCTCTTATAGCTGTTCTTAAGGTGTATTATAAAAGTGAAAAAAGGCATCCAGACACAAATAACATAACTAAAAGTATATTTGATGGTATAGAGAAAAGTGGCTTGATTATAAATGATGCTCAAATAAGAAAAATATATATTGAAGAATTTTATGATAAAGAAAACCCTAGATTTGAATTAGAGTTGTTTGGGGAAAGTCAATATGAAATTAGTTATACAATAACCCCTAAAGAGATAGAGTCTGAAAAGATAACTTATTCACCTCCTCCAAACAGCAAACTAAAAAAACAAAAACCTGCATTAAAAAATATTATTGAGGCTCCTGACACTAAAGGAAAATGCTCTATATGTAATAAAATACTCATAGCTAATGATTATAAAAAAGCTGACGGTGGTAAAACTTTAATATGTACCAAGTGCTTTAACAAATTATTTTAGAGGTGATTTATGGATATTGTTTTTATAGGAGATAGTCTTACTTTTGGATATGGAGTATCTAGAGAAAACTCATGGGTTAATTTATTAGTGGGAAATTCTACTTTTACTTACCTAAACAAAGGGGTAAATGGTGATACAACCATAGGAATGCTGTCTAGATTTTTTAAAGATGTTGTTAATATAAAACCTAAATACTGTTTTGTTCTTGGTGGTACTAATGATTTATTATCGGGTAAAAATATAACCTCGGTTTATGAAAACATCCTTATAATGATTAAAGATTGTATAGAGAATAAAATAGTCCCCATAATACTATCCCCACCTTATATATCAGAAAAGGAAGCAACCTCAAGATGGAGTTCCTACCCAGACTATTCAGAAATAAATGAAAACTTATTAACTCTAAAAAATAAGCTGAATTTTTATTGCCAAAAGGAAAATCTTTTCTTCGTGGATTTATTTAATACTACGAATATAGCATTTCTTAATAATGAAAGTATATACTTAGATGGTATTCATTTTAATAATTCAGGTCATAATTTAATTTATATAACTGTAAATCAAACTTTTAAAAATATAGCTAAAAAGTCTAGTTAGTAGACCTTTTAGCTATAAATACTTGTATATTCCCTTATATACTTCTCAGCAGCTTCTCCTGCTATATACCCTGTTTCTATTGACCTTTTTACTAAAGACTTTGTATTAATAAGTGTTCCACAAACAAATACTCCCTTTTGTGATGTCATAAGATCCTCATTAATTAATGGAGTAAGAGAGTCCTCTTCAATCTTTATTCTAGCCTTTTTTAATAAATCAATTTCCGATCTCCAAGCCACTGAAAGAACTAATCCATCACAATCTATTTCTGAATATTCATTAGTTTCCTTATTTAATATTTTTACCTTACTAACTCTCTCTTTTCCCATCACTTCTTTTATTACTGAATTATATAAGATAGGTATATTGAAATCTTTTGGAATCTCTTTATTTTTACTTTGAGTAGCTTTAATTTCTGAAGAACTTTCTATTATTGCCTTAACATCAGCTCCTTCAACTACTAAGCTTCGTGCCACTATCATAGATATATCAGAAGAATCCATAATAACAACCTCTTTACCTGGCAAATATCCTTGAAGGTTAATTAATCTATGCACAGTTCCTAAAGTATATATTCCTGTATAATTTTTAGTTGCAATATGAATTTTTCCAGTATATTTTTCTCTTGATCCTGTTGCAAAAATTACACTTTTAGCTTTAATAAAACAGATACCTTCTTTTGGATTCATGTATGTTATAATTCCTTCACTATTAAAATCTATAACAATAGTTGAAAGTTTATATTCAATATTAAACTCATCTAATTTACTTATAAAGAAATGTATAAGTTCGGGTCCAGTTACTTCTTTTCCAAGTACGTCTTTCCCAAAACCATTGTGAATACATGGAACTAAGGCTCCTCCTAAGTCCTCTTCTCTTTCAATTATTAATATATTTTTAACGCCTTTTTCTTTTGCTCTTATTGCTGCTGCCATTCCAGAGGGACCTCCTCCAATGACAATCAAATCATAGCTGGCTGCCATACACATAAAGTCCTTTCATTTAAATATTAATTATATTTGTTTAATTTAATTTTATCATAGAATATTTATTTTAAAATAACTTTTGAATAAATTGCTTTTTAAAAATAAAAGCTATAGGTATAGGAGGTGATAAAATGGCTAAAAAAGTTAAGATAAAACATGATCCTAAAGCAGAAAGTGCTAGAGCAACTTTTGGTGAACCTAAAGCTAAGGAACATAATCCTAAAGATTTTAAAATATAACATAACAAAAGAAGCAGATCATTGATCTGCTCCTTAAATCTTAAATATATTTTTTATTGTCTTACCATAATTTCGACTTACAGGTATCTCTTCCCTAGTACCTCTTAGTTTCAATATATATGTACCATTAACCCAAGATATTATATTTTCTATTAAGTCTAAATTAACTAAATACTTTCTATGACATTTAATAAAATTAAACTCTTTCAATCTATCTTCAACATTATTTAAAGTTTCATCAGATATAAAACTATCTTTATCTGTTACGATATTTACATGGCCTTCATTTGCAACACAATATATAATTTTATCAACATCTACTAAACTCAATTTATCTGAATTTTTTATAGGAATTTTTTTAACATTTTTAATACTTATAGCATTATTTTTTTTGTCTAATTTTTCACTTAATCTATCTAATGTAGTTTTTATTCTGTCTAGAGAAAATGGTTTTAAAACATAGTCTTTTGCATTTATTTCAAATGCCTTTAAGGCAAATGTATCATGAGCTGTTATAAAGACAATCTCAATGTTTTTATTAATTTTTTTTATTTCTTCAGCTACCATAAACCCATTCATCTCTGGCATTGACACATCTAGAAAAACTGCATCTAAATCTAATTCTTTAATTTCTTCTATAGCCTTTTCAGGACTTGTGTACTTACCAACTATCTTAAGTCCACTTTCAGTCGAAAGTAAATACTCTAATTCTCTTAATGCAATAATCTCATCATCAACTAAAGCAACATTAAGCATACTTCATCTCCTTATAAAACATTATTTATAGGTATCTTCAAGCTTAGCTCTGTTTTATCCCCATCTTTTGAAATTCCGTCTAGCTTGTACCCAAACTTTTCCCCATATATATTTTTATATTCGTCTATATATTTTGTTATATCTCCATCATGTAGTAAAATAATAATTAAATCCCTTTTATCAATTTTTGATTCTACTGTGATTTTACCTCCTACTTTAGACTTAAGCAGACCCTCTTTTAAAGCAATATATGTTATTTCTATCAAAAAACCTCTTTTTATCAAAAAGTCATCTTCTAAACTCTTAATCTCATAATCTATTTTTTCTCCAAATCTTGATTCTTGTATTTTTAAATATCCCTTAAGAACCTTAAACTCATTGGATAATTTTGTGTCATCCTCAGATTGAGAAAGGTAATATCTAAGATAATCACCTAATGCAAGTAGTAATTCTCTTGCTTTATTTCCATCTGTTCTACAAAAATACATAATTGTACTTATAGCGTTAAATAAAAAATGTGTATCTAAGTTATTTGATTTGTTAACTTTTATAGAATTTTTACTAACAACCTCACTCTCAAAATCATTTAACATTTTTATAAACACTGGTATACAAATTGAAATAAAAATTAACCAATATTGTGGAAATACCTTTATTAGAATGATTTGCAATATCATTAACGTAATTATAAATAATTTATTTTTTCCCATATTATATATATCGTTTAAGAATAATTTTACTTAATATATAATATCACATGGAAAATTTACAAAATGTTGTCTTTAAGCCACATTCTTGTCAATTGATTTATAACTACTATTCATTTATAATCTTAATGGTGATATATTTTAGGAGGTTATTTATGAATATTAAAGAATTACAAACTAATCCAGTAAAGATTATAGAAAAAAATTTAAACAAAAATCTCATTATAAGATGTATTTTTTATTTTCTTATTTTATTTTCTATAATATTTAAAGGTGTATTTTTTCAAGGCTTTATAGAAAACAAAAACGTGTACAGCTTTGATTTTTTTGCAGGATATAGTTCGGCTATATATTTCTTTAAATACTATGCCGCATTTGCAGGTATTTTTTTAAGTTTTGGATTATTATTTAGAGGTAAAGGTAAGTGGATTTACCTACTAGTAATAGATTTATTACTAACTCTTTTATTTATCTTAGACTTATGGTATTTTAGAGGCTTTATGACAGTACCATCAATTCTAGTAGCAACTCAAACTGCTAATTTAGATAATATGTCAGGATCTATTTTATCTATGACGAGTCCAATGGATATAATTTTTATTTTGGACATACTGCTACTATTTATCTATGTGGTTATATTTAGAAAAAGCTTTAAAAATATAAAATCAAATATAAAAGGGTTTGCTGTATCTTTTTTATTATCAATAATTTACATAGCCTATGTTCCTTTTAATATAAATGTATTAGGAAATACTGATGTTAAAAATTCATATCTTTTTTCAAATTATGATTCAACTGATACCGCTAGATATTTTTCATCTATAGGTTATCATTTATTTGATTTATATAATGTATATAAAGACTTAAAACCTTATGAACTTACAGCTGAAGAACAACAAGATATTACTAATTTCTATGATAAGAAAAATGAAAATCTTCCTGATAATGAATGTAAAGGCTTATTCAAAGATAAAAATCTTCTAATCATTCAAGTTGAATCATTAGAAAATTTCGTTATTGGACAAACTGTCAATGGACAAGAAATAACACCTAATTTAAATAAACTTTTAAATAATTCGATTTACTTTCCTAAAGTTTATGAGCAAGTAAATGAAGGTACAAGTTCTGATTCTGACTTAATGGTTAATACATCTATGCTTCCATTAAGAAAAGGAAGTACTTTTTTTAGGTATCCAGTAAGAAACTATAATTCTTTACCTAAATTATTAGGCGAACTTGGTTATGAGTCTACTTCTATTCATCCCGACAGAGGCAGCTTCTGGAATTATGCTCAAGGGCTTAAAGGAATAGGATTTGATAACTTTATAGACTACTACTCTTTTAATCCAGATGAAGTAATTGGATTAGGCCTAAGCGATGAAACTTACTTCAAACAAGTGGTTCCAATGATTGAAAAAATGAAACAACCATTCTATACTTTTACTGTAACATTAACAAATCATGGTCCTTTTGACTTGCCAGATAAATATAAAGAATTGAACTTAACTGGTGAACTTAAAGATTCAATACTCGGAAACTCCTTTCAAACTGCTCATTACACAGATAAGCAAATAGGAATGTTCTTAGAAGAACTAGATAAGAAGGGTTTGCTTGATAACACTGTAGTTGCTATAGAGGGCGATCATACTGGGGTTCATAAATACTATAATGATAAGGTCGAAGAACTTAAAAATCCTGAGTCTTGGTGGCTAGATAAAGAGGATTCTTCTGTTCCACTAATAATTTATCAGAAAAATTTACAAAACAGCTTTAAATCTGATATAGCTGGAGGACAAATAGATATAATGCCTACTTTAGCTTATCTAATGGGTATTGATGAGAGTAAATATATTAATACAGCTTTAGGTAGGAATTTATTAAAAACAAATAAGTCATTTGCGGTAATGACTAATAGAAGTGTAAGAGGTACTTTATCTGAAGAAGAAAAAGAATTCTATATTAATAGTTTAGAATTATCGGATAAAATGATTAAAAGTGATTACTTTGAAAATTACTATAATAAATAATAAATTAAAGGAGCCTTAATGAGGCTCCTTTAATTTCTATTAATCAATTTTCAACTTCTTTGGCGTCTTGTTTAAATACTTTTTCCCAACTATCTGCTATATATCCACTGGTCCATTCGGCCATAATAACCGATTCATTTTTATCTTTTTTTATCCTTTTAATAGGATCTCCTTTTAGCTCTGAATTTTCTATTTCATATACTAATATATAATCGTCCAATACAACTATAGCAACCTTACCATTAGGCGATGTATATATATCCTTGATTAATGGATTTTGCGCCTTAAGTATATTCCATCTAACATAAAGATTATCATAAATAATTAATTTTTTTGTATTTATCATATTTACATCAAATTTTAAATCTGCTAATACATTGTTTTCTAATCTAGTTCTTCCTTCTAAAACCCATCTACCATTTTTTCTTACTACACCTATATTGGTTGGGTCTAGCTTAACATCAACTTTTAAGTTTGGAGAATAATTTTCTAAATTATCTAGAGCTACTTCACTTGAGTTCTTTAGGGCTTCATATCCTTCAGTTCCTGACAAAACATCTATCGCTACTCCATTTGGAGTATGTATCGTATCTACCGGTATTATCTTATATCTACTATTTTTGTCATTATAATTATCAGTAAACTCTTCTATAGATATATAGTTATTGCTAATGAAGTTTAAGTTAACGTATTTACTTTCATTTTCAACTTCTAAAGTATCCTCTGAACTTATACCTTTATTATTTATATTATAGGTATCAAAATATTCTGTTACGACTCCATTTCTATTTATCTTTTTAGGAACAAGCTCCCAAAAGCCTTTTAATCTTGGATATAATATGTTTTTTCTTTCATAGACAGGTTTTGCTATTCCATTGTCTACTCCTATCCATAAAGTTCTATACGTTTCTTCCCCTACTCCATCTTCTGTTAATTCCCTATTACTTTTAAGTCCTATATATACACATTCAACTATATCATTATAATCTCTTTTTGCATTTCCATCTTTCTGTGTATCACTTGCTATGTTAGTTGGAAAATTTGATACATCACTAGATATCTTCGTAATAGTATATATAATATCATTATGAATTATCAATAATTTATTTTCTTCTAACCTCAGTATCTCTCCAATTAAAGTATTATTATTAAGTGGGCTTATTAAATCAACTTCATGATTTTCATTAGAAAATCTTTTATAACTAATATTATATTCAGCTAAAAGATACTCTTTTAGATTTACTACTCTTAATTTATACTTTACTGTATCATATAAATTATTATTAATAATCATTCTATTTTCATCCAAATATATATATTCAGTTTTTGATTCTAATGTTCGTCCCTCTTTATAGTTATACTTCTCATTTATCTTCCATGTACCCTTAAAGCTTACAGCACTTGATTGAGGAGGAGTAAGCTTTCTAAAATCTTGCCCTGAAGGCATAAATTTTGAGAAAGTAAAAACTGATGCTATCATAATTAGAATCACCAATATTAATAAAAGTTTAAAACTTCTTCTCATATTTCCTCCTTAGATTAATCTCTAAATGCAGTAGGCAGCTTTATAATTACTTCAGTTCCTATATTTTCTTGGCTAAATATCTCAAGACTTCCCCCATGGAGTGTAACTATTTCATCACATATAGATAAACCAATACCATTTTGAGATCTTGAATTTTTGCCCTTTACAAATTTTTCTTTGATTCTTGGTAAAATTTCTGGATCTATCCCACATCCATCATCTTTAATAGCTATTTTTATATAGTTTTCTTCATATTGAATTATATCTAAAGAAACACTTCCTCCATAATCAGTGAAATTAAAAGCATTGTCCAATATATTTATAAATACTTGTTTCATTCTATCAGAGTCCGCCCAAATTTTAGGTAAGTTTTCTTGTACACTTATCTTAAAATCAACATTCTCTCTATTTGCTCTTGGTGTCAGATATATTCCAATATAATCGACTATATTCTTTAAATCTATTAACTCTTTTTTCATTGCTATTTTTCCAGATACAAGTCTTGAAAAATCAAGCAGCTCTTCCACCATATTAGACAGTCTCTCTGTCTCATTTTCTATTATATTAAAACCAGTCTTTAGTATTTGTTCATCTCTATAATCACTATTTAATGTTATTACCCATCCTTTAATAGCAGTTAATGGAGTTCTCAATTCATGAGATACAGAAGATATAAAATCATTTTTTAATTTCTCTCTTTTTGATAATTCCTCTGCCATATAATTTAAGGTTGAAGACAATTTACCAATTTCATCATTTGATTCATTTATGCTTCTTATTTCTAAATTTCCTGATGCCATAGTTTCAGCTACTGTTGTTAATTCTTTAATTGGATTAATTATACCTCGCGCAAATACAAGGCTTATTATAACTCCAATAAACAATACTATGATTGATACTATCAAGAAAAATATAGCTATAACGTTTATAGACTTATTAACATCACTTAAAGATATTATATATCTAAGTACACCATTTATCTCTCCTGATGATTGTAATGGATAAGATATGGCCATTATCTTTTCTTTATTATAACCAGTTCCAATCCATCTCTCATATTCTCCTTTTAATGCTTTATTTACATCAGGAGTATCTATTATGTCACCCTCTTTTACTCCAAGTGAGTCCATAAGTAATTTTCCATTATTATTTAAAATCTGTACTTGAATATTGCTTTCATTCCAAAACATATCTATATTATCATAGATGTTTTCTTCTAGTGATAGATATGAAAAGTTCTTATTATAAAAATCCGCTGATATATTTAACTGACTCTTTAAAGTTTGCTCTATACTTGAATAGTAGTAAGTTCTAATATAACTTATCATAAGAATATTTAATATACCTACAGTAAACAAAATTATTAAAATAAAATATTTAACCATTTTCGTTTTAATACTTTTATTCACCATTTTACCTATGCTTTCCATCTATATCCCGTTCCCCATACAGTTTCTATATATTTTGGCTCTGAAGGATTATCTTCCACCTTTGATCTTAATCTTCTTATGTTTACATCCACTATCTTTGAATCTCCGAAAAAGTTATAATCCCATACTATATTTAATAGTTCATCTCTCGAAAATGCCTTGCCTGGATTCTCCATAAATATCTTTAGCATCATATATTCTTTAGGTGTTAAATCTATTTCCACTTGATTCTTATATACTTTCTGTGAATATAAATCTATTACAAATTCTCCACTTGTAATGCTTTCATTTTTTTCTTCATCCTTACCTATTCTTCTTAATAAAGACTTTACTCTTAATGTTAATTCGATTGGGTTAAATGGCTTTACAACATAATCATCTGCGCCATATTCAAGTCCCATTATCTTGTCCATATCCTGTCCCTTTGCCGTCAACATTATTATCCCCATACTAGGAAATTCTTTTCTCAATACTTCACAAACCTTAAATCCATCTATCCCAGGAAGCATTAAATCTAAAATTGCTACATCAGGCTTTTCTATTAATGCCTTCTTTACTCCATCTTCACCATTGTTTGCTTCTATAACCTCAAAATTATTACGTTTAAAATTTATAGTTAAAAAACCTCTAATACTATCTTCATCTTCAACCACAAGTATTTTATACATGTAAACACCTCTTTATAATTATAAAATAAATTAGAGAAGTCTTAATTGCTTCTCTTTAAATTATACCATATATATGAAATTCTAATCCTACTAATTGACTATACAAATCCTAAATACTCTACATATATATATATTACTACTTTTCTCTTTACATATAGTAACAAATATATAAATTTATATTACAAAAGAATTAAAGATTTATATAATAAAAAACACTAGGAAAAATCCTAGTGTAATAATCAAATTGGCTCCGCGAAGAGGGCTCGAACCTCCAACCTATCGGTTAACAGCCGAGTGCTCCACCATTGAGCTATCGCGGAACAAAATTTGGCGACTTCCTACTCTCCCACACAGTCTCCCATGCAGTACCATCGGCGTAATAAAGCTTAACGATCCTG
>NZ_JAKGTG010000020.1:0-79495 GCF_022324845.1 Clostridium sp. YIM B02506 | reverse complement strand
AAGTGTGGTAACATATTTAGCTGACTCATACTAATAGATCGAGGGCTTGACCAAAAGTTAACTGGAATATATATTATTAAATGAACTTACGTGCAATTTTGAAAGAACAAAATTCTTTCATAATATATTTGGTGATAATGGCATAAAGGTAACACCCCTTCCCATTCCGAACAGGATCGTTAAGCTTTATTACGCCGATGGTACTGCATGGGAGACTGTGTGGGAGAGTAGGAAGTCGCCAAATATTATGGCTCGATAGCTCAGTCGGTAGAGCAGAGGACTGAAAATCCTCGTGTCGCTGGTTCGATTCCTGCTCGAGCCACCATTGTGTGGCGCTATAGCCAAGTGGTAAGGCAGAGGTCTGCAAAACCTTTATCCTCCGGTTCAAATCCGGATGGCGCCTCCAATTAAAAAAACTTGTAAACATTAGTTTGCAAGTTTTTTATTTTTCTCATTTATTTGATATTAAATAATAGTTATTAACAAAAAATCAAAAGTTATCAACAGAAGATGTGGATAACTTGTGTGAAAAAGGTATATTTTTGTGGAAAATTAAATTATATAACTACATTATTCATTATTTCTATATATTTAGAGGTAAAGTTTAATTTAATCTTTGACCCAATAGGTAAGGTAAGATTAGGATAGTCATGACCGAATGAAAATCCAGTTATTATAGGCTTATTTAAGGGAACTAAAATATTTTTTATAATATCCTCAACAGTATAACTTTTTGAGTAATTTTCTACAGTACAGTTAGTAAAATGGCCTAATATGAATCCTTTGCATTTTGATAGTTTTCCAGAGTACAGAAGTTGACTTAACATTCTATCTAAAGAATAAGGATATTCATTAACTTCTTCTATAAGTAGTACTTTATTATTAAAATTAATTTCATAAGGTGTTCCTAAGGTAGAGCAAATGGTGGCTAAATTTCCTCCAGCTAATATACCAGTAGTATTACCTTCGTTGTAGCATACAGAACCTCCAAAAGGAATATTATAAGGGCTATATCCTTGCATTAAAGTAAATTTTAAGCTTTCTAAAGTCTGCTCATCATTAAAATCTGAATTTACCATAGGACCATGAAAAGTTACCAAGCCAGTTTTCTTATTTATATAATTAATCAAAGTTGTTAAATCACTATATCCACATAGTATTTTGGGATTCTTTTTAATAACTGAATAATTTAAATAAGGAAGTATGTTTATACTGCCATATCCCCCTCTAAAACATATAATTGCTTTAACATCTTTATTTTCAAACATATTCATTAAATCAGAAGCTCTATCAATGGATTCTCCTGCAAAATATCCAGAACGACTATATAAATGTTTTCCTAAAAGAAGATTAAATCCTAATTTCTTAAATGTATCTATTTTATCATCTATTACTTTAATATCCTCGCAGAATGCTGGTGATACAATTCCTATAAGATCATTATTCTTAAGTGCTTTAGCTAACATAACTACTCCTAAAAATTATTTATATTATATTCTATAGATAAGTAATTAAATGTGCTAATAAATGGAGTATTTATTTATATTCAAAGAAGGACTAAGTGAATTTTAAGTATCTTATACAGAGTTAGGTTTTATATTTAAATGTTTAACTTTTTAAATGTTTAACTTTTTAACTTTTTAACTTTTTAACTTTTTAACTGTTTTTCTTTTTAAATGTTTTTATTTTTATTAAACATAATAATATAATGAGGCTTGAAAAGAAGCCTCTACAGCAGTAAGGTGCTTAACTTCTTATTAAACATAACTACTAATTAAAAGGATTTTAATGGAGCCTGAGAAACGGCTCCTACAGTATAGATGTAAAAGGAATATGAAGAAAAATAAAAATGAGCTATGCACTGATATCCAGTGTGGCAGCTCATTTTTTATAGTGTTATAAAAATTTTAATTTTAGTATAAATTTTTCTTGAATTCATAGAATTCAGTTTTTACTTCGCTTAGTAGATTTACATTTTCTATAAGATCTAAGGCAGTGAAACATAAAGCGTGAGAGGCCTTCATAGCATTTTGGAAAGCGTAGTCGCTTATTGTTGCTTTAGCAAATTCTAGTGAACCGTATTCTATATTTTCTCCATTAACTATATCTATATATGGATGAATTGAAGGAACTTTATGACTTACGCAGCCTAAACTAAGTCCAGCAGAAGTATCTTTAGGCTCTGATATTTCTATTATTCCTGCTTCTTTTAGATTATGAGAAAAAAGTCTATTAAGAGTAATATTAGTTAATAATTCTTCGTTAGGTGGTTCATAAAGTGATATTGCATGTTTAACTCGCATTAGTTTAGAAACGTATAAACATATTTCTCTTAATTTACTTTCGGCAACTTTAGCAATGTCCATGTCATTTGAGCGTATGTAGAATTTAGAATCAGTTTCAGTAGGAAGAAGCAACGGTGTGTATCCTCCATTTGATAATACTGAATTTATATCTACATCTTTAGAAAATCCTTTTAATAAAGAATTAAGAATATTAAAGGTTAATAAAGTAGCGTCTAGAGAAGTGTAGGCACTACTATTTAAGAAACTTAATCCGCTATCTCCATAGAATTTAACGTTTAGTGGAATTATGGCAGATGAAGTTCCACTCTCAGCAGTTATTATATTTGGATGTGCAGTTAATACTACATCTATATCATCAAAAACTCCTTGTCTTACCATTGTAGACTTAGTTCCACCTAGGTATTCTCCAGGGCAGCCAAGTATTATTATAGTTCCTTGAAGTTTATCTATTATTTTAGATAAACCTAAAGCGCTACTTACAGATATTGTTGTTAATAGATTATGACCAGTTACATGACCTTGATCCTTTATGGCATCATATTCACATACGAAACAGATTTTAGGATAACCGCTTCCTTTTTGCGCATAAAAGGAGGTCTTAATATCTAAATAGTTCTCCTTAACCTCAAAGCCATTATTTTTAAGCAATGTGGTTATATAAGAACAAGCTTTTTCTTCACAGTAACTTTCTTCTGGATTTTCATATAAAAACTTACATAAAGAATATAGATCTTTTTCACAGCTAGCTATGTGAGATATAATTTCTTGCTTCAAAAAAATCCCCTCCTGATTATTCATATAAATTAGTTTTTCCAATAAAGAGTAAATTATTTATATGTCAAAAATAAAGTTAGTTGGACAAAATAACTTTTACGTGTAAATGAATAGAATATAGTGTATGGGGTTAAAATCAAGATAATATTATAGGACAAGAAAAGCGGAGGTAAATTCAATTATGAAAAAAAATTGCATTATATGTGGAAAAGCTAATGAAAATGGTATAATAATATGCGGAAAAGAAATTTGTTTAAGTTGTGAAAAAGCGATTGCAAATGAACCTGTATATACAGACAGATATGAATTTTATAAACGTAAGATAAAAAGGTACTTATCACAACCAATAAATTATATCCAATAAACAGATAAGCAAGAGGAAGAGTAATGAATGATGCACCTATAATTTATGGATTAGAAACCTATATTAAAAAAAACTATGCACCCTTTTCCATGCCAGGACATAAACATGGAAGAGCATTTCAAGACCAACTGACTACTTTAATATTAAATGGAGATATTACTGAGGTAGATGGATTAGATAACTTACAAAACCCTCAAGGGATTATAAGAGAAGCTTTAGATAAGTTGAGTGAATGTTATGGAAGTTATAAATCCTATTTCTTAGTAAATGGAAGCACTTCGGGTAATTTAACCATGATTTTTTCCTCTTTTAACGAAGGGGACAAAGTGTTAGTGGAAAGAAATTGCCATAAATCAATATTTAATGGTATATTAGTCAGAAAGTTAAAACCCATATATATTAAAAATGAGATAAGTTCAAAATTAGGAGCACCACTAGGAATAGATTTTAAACATTTTTTAGAAATAATAGATAATGAAAAAGGTATTAAGGGAATTATATTAACTTACCCTAATTATTTTGGAATTGGTTTAGATATATCTAAGATTATTACAGAGTGCAAAAAGCGATCTATTAAAGTTTTAATAGATGAAGCACATGGGGCACATTTTGGATTTCATAATGAACTTCCAGAAAGTGCAGTAAAGCTTGGGGCTGACATGGTGGTAATGAGTGCTCATAAAACATTACCATCATTAACCCAAACTGCCTATTTACATATAAATAATGAAATTGATAAAGAAAAGGTAGAGTTTTATTTATCAACATTTATGAGTACAAGCCCTTCCTATCTATTTATGTCAACTTTAGATTACAGCAGAGCCTTTTTGCAGGAAAAAGCTGAAGTGGCTTATGAGAAACTAATTAGAAGAATAAAGAAAATAAATGAGGTTATAGATAAGGTAGAGGGAATTGATTTTATAGATAATAATAAATTAGAAGATAAATGGACATATGATCCTACTAGAATAGTAATATCAATTAATGAGGGGTATAAGAATATTGACTTAGTTGAATACTTCCTAAATAATGGGGTTCAAGTTGAGATGGCTATAGGAAGAGCAACAGTTTTAATTCCTACTCCTTTTAATAGTGAAGAAGATTTTGAAAGATTAGAAAATGCCTTATTGAAGTTAAGGGTAGATAAGGAAGAAACTATAGTCAAAAGTTATGATTTAGATATTGAAGATGGGGAATTGATAGACCCTATAATAGTTATGAATAATGAAGCGGAATTTATTGATATAATAAACTCTGTTGGGAAAATTGCTAAAGAGCATATAGTACCTTATCCACCAGGAGTTCCATTAATATTGATGGGAGAGAAGATTACTAGAGAGAAGATAAATAAACTTTTAGATTTACTAAATGATAATATAGAATGTATTGGAATAAATAATAACAAAATTAAAATTTTAAAAGAAACAGAGGAGTAAAAAGAAGATGGGAAAAGGAATGTTTATAACATTTGAAGGCGGAGATGGTGCTGGTAAAAGCACTGTAATTAATAAAGTATATGAGGAATTAGTAAAGAAAAATCTATCTTGTATGATTACTAGAGAGCCAGGTGGAATAGATATTGCAGAACAGATAAGAGAAGTAATACTTAATGTTAAGAACACTAAAATGGATGCAAGAACAGAGGCACTTTTATATGCAGCTGCAAGAAGACAGCATTTAGCAGAGAAGGTAATACCAGCTTTAGAAGAAGGTAAAATAGTGTTATGTGATAGATTTTTACATTCATCATTAGCATATCAAGGTTATGCAAGAGGTCTTGGAATAGAAGAAGTTTATGAGATAAATAAATTTGCTATAGATTCTTATATGCCAGATTTAGTAATATTATTTGATATAGAACCAAAACTAGGTTTAGAAAGAATAAATAAAAATAAGGGAAGAGAGATAAATAGACTAGATAAAGAAAATATGGATTTTCATGATAAAGTTAGAGAAGGATATAGTATTTTAATGGAGAAATACAATCATAATATAGTTAAAGTGGATGCATCTGGGGCTGTAGATGAGGTTTATCTAGAAGTTTCAAAGATTATCAATGAAAATATTGAGAATAAAGCTATATGAAGGAAATATAAATATATTTTAACTTAATATTTTATGATAAAATAATTATAAGTAAATAGAATTAAAGAGTTTAAAGGAGGTAGGAGAATATGAAATTAGTTATTGCTATAGTTCAAGATGATGATACAGCTGATTTAGTTGAGGCAATTACTGAGGGTGGTTTCAGGGTTACAAAATTAGCTACTACAGGGGGCTTTCTTAAGTCCGGAAATACTACACTATTAATAGGAGTAGAAAAAGAAAAGGTTGATGAGGTTCTTACTATTGTTGAGGATGTATGTAAAACTAGAAAACAACTAGTGGTATCCCCTACTCCTATGGTAGGTACTGCTGATGTATATGTTCCATACCCAGTTGAGGTTCAAGTGGGAGGAGCTACTGTATTTGTAGTAGATGTAGATAAATATGTAAAAATATAATTGAAAGGATGAGTGCATATGAAGTTTATTGGGCATAATAAAATACGAGAATCATTTGATAAACTTATTGAAAAATGTGCACTCTCTCATGCACACTTAATAATAGGAGAAGATGGTATAGGAAAAAGCAAAATAGCTCAGATTTTTGCTTTAAGCATATTAGGTAAAAGTCAAGAAAGAGAATATGCGGATATCGTTAATTATAGAGTAAACGATAAGTCTATAGGAATAGATGAAGTTAGAGGAATAATCCAAGAGATTTATAAAAAACCTTTTGAAGGAGATAAAAAGGTAATAATAATACATAGAGGAAATAAGTTAACGATTCAAGCGCAAAATGCTTTATTAAAAACGATAGAAGAACCACCTAAAGGTGTTTACATAATTATATTGTGTGAAAGTGGGGATTTAATATTAGATACAATTAAATCAAGATGCCAGATTCATAAACTTTCACCATTAAATATTGAAGATATGAGAGAGTATATAAATTTATATTTTAAAGAGTTTGATGAAAAAATGATTAATTCTGCATTAGCATATGCAGGAGGAGTTCCTGGAAAGGTAGAAGATTTTTTTAATAACAAAAATTTAGAAATTTTAAGAGGTATTATATGTAATTTATTAGTGGATATTAATAAAGGCGATAAAGTAGCTGTTATTACATATGAGAAAAAATTAGCTAGTTTTAAGGAAAATTGGGAAGAAATTTTAAATATTTTACTTTCATTTATAAGAGATATATCCGTATATAAAGAAGTAGAAAATAAGGAGTTAATCATAAATGGTGATAAACTTCATGAAATAGATAATATATCAAGAGAAATGACCTTTAGAAAACTCAAAGGAATGGTAAAGGTTTTAGATAGAACAAGAAGTAAATTAAATAGCAACACAAATTTTTTATTAACATTAAATGTTATGATCATAGATCTTATGGAGGTTTAAAATGATAAAAGTTGTAGGAGTCCGTTTCAAAAAAGCGGGTAAAATATATTATTTCGATCCTAATAATGCAGAGGTAAAAAAGGATTGTTATGTCATAGTTGAAACAGCAAGAGGCGTGGAGTTTGGAGAATGTGTTATTGGAGTAAAGGAAATACGCGAGGAAGATATAGTAGCTCCACTTAAAACAGTTATTAGGGTTGCAAATGAAGAAGATATAAGATTACATAAAGAAAATAAAGAAAAAGAGAAAGAGGCTTTTGATGTATGCCTTAAGAAAATAGTAAGTCATGGCTTAAATATGAAGTTAATAGATGTAGAGTATACATTTGACAATAATAAAGTTATTTTTTACTTCACAGCAGATGGTAGAGTAGACTTTAGAGAATTAGTAAAAGACTTAGCTACAATATTTAAAACAAGAATAGAGTTAAGACAAATAGGTGTAAGAGACGAGGCTAAAATGATTGGTGGTTTAGGACCTTGTGGAAGACCTTTATGTTGCTCAAGTTTCCTTGGAGATTTTGCATCGGTATCAATTAAAATGGCAAAAGAGCAAAGTTTATCCTTGAATCCTACTAAGATATCAGGAATATGTGGAAGATTAATGTGCTGTTTAAATTATGAACAAAGCACCTACGAAGATATTAGAAAGAGACTACCTAGGGTAGGATCAATAGTTAAAACTGTAGATGGTAGAGGAGAAGTTGTTGGCAATAATACTGTAAAAGAGACAGTTAAAGTTAAGATGGCTTTTGGGGAAGAAGAAGTAATAAATGAATATAAGATAGAGAAAATAGAGTTAATAAGTGGAACTTATGAGGGTAATGTAGATGACGGGGAAATAAAACTTGAAATAGAAGATGAAACTGATAAAGTTCTTATTAAGGATTTAATAAAGGATAATTAGATCATATTCAGGGGGATGAAAATGAAGTCTTCAATTAAAATTATCGGTATGAAAACATCAGAAGATGTAAAAAAAATAAAAAATGCAGTAGCTTCAAATACAGGGGTAGTTGCCTGTGAAATTAATAAGGAAAAAGGAGAAGTAAGCATAATATATGATGACTACTTCTCTAAATTAGATAAAATTATTGATTCCATAGAATTACTGGGATATACTGTCGTTTAAAAAATTATGTCAAAAGTATTTGAAAATATACACGAATGTGATAAAATTAACGTGGTAGTTACATACCGAAAATATTAGGAGGTGTTTTATTATGGCATATAAAATAGAAGAAACATGTATAAGCTGCGGTGCTTGTGCAGCTGAATGTCCAGTAAATGCTATAGAACAAGGAGATACAATATTTGTAGTTAATGCAGATACTTGCATAGATTGCGGAAATTGTGCCAACGTTTGCCCAGTTGGAGCTCCAGTAGCAGAATAATTTTAAAAAGCATCGCCTTTTAGGCGGTGTTTTTTTGTACAAGCAATTAAATAGAGATATAAATAAAAGATGCTTAGTTTAGGCATCTTTTATTTATATTTGTGGAGGAGATAAAAGTAATACTTTAGGGGTATTATCTGTACTTACAAATAATTCTTCAGTGTTAAGAGTGTTATTAGGTAATTTTGAAACATTTTTTGAAGCTATTAAAAATTCTTCTGGACCTCTTAATAAGAAAGACAGATTTGGGGTTTTATAATGCATTGGAACAATATATTTAGGAGATAATAAATCACATATACGATAAGCAGTTTTACCACCTATAGTATAAAGATCTCCAACTGGAATCATAAGTACATCAATGTTTCCTAATAAATCTTTATAATCGTTATTTAGCATATGACCTAAGTCTCCAAGGTGGCATAATCTAAGATTATCAACCTCAAATAAAAAAATTATATTAGGACCTCTTTTAAGACCATTTTGATCGTCATGAAAAGAAGGTATTCCTGTTATTTTTATTGAATCAATTAGATATTCATTAGTTGAATTAATTATTTGTGGTTCACAGTCTAAGTTAGTTAAGTTAGAATGATCAAAATGATCATGAGATATAGTTACAATATCTACGAAACCTTTGAAGGGAATATATCCAATTTTAGAGTCAAAGGGATCCATTAGTATTTTTGTATTATTTGAAGTTTCTAAAAGAAAACATGAATGACCATACCAGGTTAATTTCATAAAATCACCTCACTTATAGTATTACCATAAATTCAATAAAATACTAAAAATAAAAACCATTATATATTTACAATAGTAATTATTATATGATAAGATATATCTAAACAAAGTCAAAGAAAGTCAAGGTTAAGAAGGTGACGAAATGGCAAGACTATCAGATGTGATAGAAAGCTTTATAAAAGCTTTAATTAGTGAAAGTGAAGATCAGAAGTTACAGATTCAAAGAAACGAGTTAGCAGATAGATTTAGTTGTGCTCCCTCTCAAATTAATTATGTATTAACTACAAGGTTTACTTGTGAAAAAGGATATTTAATTGAAAGTAGAAGAGGTGGCGGTGGTTGCATAGTAATTAGAAAGGTTAAATATAATAACCATAGAAGTAGAAAAGAGTTAATAGACGAAAGTATAGGAGATTCAATAACTTATCATAATTCAATAGCATTATTAGAAAGTTTATATGATGCTGAGATAATAAATGATAGAGAATTCAATATAATTAAAATGGTTATAAATGATAGAACGTTGCAAGCAGTTGAAAACAGAAATAAGGTAAGAGCGGACATATTAAAGTCAACAATTGCATTATTGTTATCTTAAAGGGGGAATACAAGTGTTATGTGAAAAATGCAATAAAAATGATGCTACAGTCCATATGGTAAAAATAATAAATGGAGTAAAAAGCGAAGTAAGATTGTGTGAGAAATGTGCTAGTGATATATCTGACATACCAGTTAATTCATCTTTCGAAGACTTCGAAGGATTTCCTCTGCAAAGTATCTTAGGAGGTTTAGTTGATTATTTTAATAAAAACGCTACTGATAAACCAGAAAATGAAGTAGTTTGTAAGTCTTGTGGAATGAACTATAGGGAGTTTAGAAAGACAGGATTACTTGGATGTAGTAATTGCTATGAGAGTTTTTCTAAAACACTAACTCCTGTTATAAAAAGAGTTCAAGGTGATGTTGAACATATAGGTAAAATTCCAGAAAATGAGGGAAGAGTAATTGCAGAAAAGAAGAAAATTATTAAGCTTAAAGAAGAATTGCAAAAAGCTATATTAGCAGAAGAGTATGAAAAAGCAGCAGAGATAAGAGATAATATAAAATCTATTCATGAGAAATTAGAGGAATAGGAGGTGCCATATGGAGAGTTGGATAAATAGCAGCAAAGAAGACGTGGTTATATCTAGTAGAGTACGATTAGCTAGAAATTTAAAAGAAGTTCCTTTTCCTAATAAGCTAGATAATGAAAATGGTATAGAAGTATCAAGTAGTATTCAACAAGCTTTTAATAAAGTTTTAAAAGATAAAAGAGAATACAAAACTTATGAATTAAGAGATATATCACCAAACTTAGCAAGGACTTTTCTTGAAAAACATCTAATAAGCCCAAATCTTATTAAAAATGGGACTATTTCTTCTTTTATTGTGGATGATGATGAAACTTTTAGCTTAATGATAAATGAAGAGGATCATATTAGATTACAGTGTATAACTGCAGGTTTTGATATTAGATCAGCATATAACAATGCTGATGAGGTAGATTCATTATTAGAGCAGGAAATAGAATACGCATTTAATGAAAAGTTAGGGTATTTAACAGCCTGCCCAACTAATATAGGTACTGCAATGAGAGCATCTGTTATGATACATTTACCAGCTGCAACTTTTAATAATGAGATTCCGAAATTATTAAAGGGACTAAATCAAGTTGGAATGACATTAAGAGGATTATATGGAGAAGGCTCAAAAGGTGAAGGAAATATATATCAGATATCTAATCAAGTAACTTTAGGTGTTACAGATGAAGATATACTAACTAATTTAGAAGCTGTAGCGTTACAAGTAGTTGCAGAAGAAAAAAATATAAGAAAACTTTATTTAGATCAATATAAATATGAAGTTGAGGATAGAATATTTAGAGCAAGAGCTTTGCTTGAAAATGCAAGAGTATTAACATTAAAAGAATCATTAGGTTTACTTTCAAGTATTAGGCTTGGAGTTGAAGAAGGTTTAATAGAGGATATAGATATTAAAACTGTTAATAAAATGTTGCTATTTTCTCAAAATGCATCCCTTCAGAATCACTTAGATAGGGAATTAAAAGAAAGAGAAAGAAATATAGAAAGAGCAAAATTAATGAGAAGTATATTATCAGAGTCTTAGGAGGTGTATAAAATGATGTATGGGAAATTTACAGAGAGAGCGCAAAGAGTGATATTAAAAGCTCAAAAAGAGTCCCAAGAGTTTAAACATGGATATATAGGAACAGAGCATATTTTATTAGGAATAATTGCTGAAGAAGGAGTTAGTCAAGAACTTCTTAAAGAATATGGAATAAATGAAGATGGAGTAAAAAAACTGCTTCAAGAATATGTTGGAGAAGGTGATTTTGATTCTACAAAAGGAGATATTCCATTAACTCCAAGAACAAAAAGATTGCTAGATTTAAGCTTGTTAGAAGCTAGAAATTTAGGACAGAATTATATTTCACCAGAACATATATTATTAGCTATGATTAATGAAAAAGAAGGCGTAGCATATACAATTTTAAATAGCTTAAATGTTAACTTTGATAAAATAAAGCAAGATATTTTAAATGCTTTATCTGGTAATACTAACAATCCTCAAGGAAATGCTGAGGAAAGTAAAAGAAAGAAAAAGATTAATACACCTGCATTAGATCAATATGGCAGAGACTTAACTGAAATGGCTAAAGAAGGCAAGCTTGACCCAGTAGTAGGAAGAGATGAGGAAACTCAAAGACTTTTAGAAATTCTTTGCAGAAGAATAAAAAATAATCCTTGTCTAATAGGAGATCCTGGAGTAGGAAAAACTGCTGTGGTAGAAGGATTAGCACAGAAAATAGTTGAAGGGAATATCCCTGAAATACTTAAGGAAAAAAGAGTAGTATCCCTAGATATTAGCTCTATGATAGCTGGAGCCAAATATAGAGGTGAGTTTGAAGACAGATTAAAGAAGCTTATGGAAGAGATAAAAGAATCAGGCAATGTTATATTGTTTATAGATGAAATGCATACAATTGTTGGTGCTGGAGGAGCAGAAGGTGCAATTGATGCATCAAATATTTTAAAACCAGCATTAGCTAGAGGAGAAATCCAATGTATTGGAGCTACTACTATAGATGAATATAGAAAATATGTAGAAAAGGATTCAGCTTTAGAAAGAAGATTCCAACCAGTTAATGTAGGAGAGCCATCAAAAGAAGAAACCTTATTAATTTTAAAAGGATTAAGAGATAAATATGAAGCTCATCATAGGGTAAAAATTACAGATGAGGCGTTAGTAGCAGCAGTAAATCTATCAGATAGATATATTACAGATAGATATATGCCTGATAAAGCTATAGATCTTATTGATGAAGCAGCTGCAAAAGTAAGAATAGAAAATCTTACAGCACCACCAGATTTAAAGGAAATTGAGGAGTTAATAGATAAGACAGTTAAAGAGAAAGAAGATGCAATAACTGTTCAAGATTTTGAAAAAGCTGCTAACCTTAGAGATAATGAAAAAGAGTTAAAGGAAAAATTAGAAAATCTTAAAAAGGATTGGAGTACACAAACTTCAGTTCAAACTCATACAGTTGATGAAAGCAAAATTGCAGCAGTAGTTTCAAAATGGACTAAAGTTCCAGTAGAGAAATTAACTGAAAAAGAAGCAGATAAATTATTAAAACTTGAAGAGATACTTCATAATAGAGTTATAGGTCAAAGAGAAGCTGTTAAGTCTGTAGCTAAAGCTGTAAGAAGAGCTAGGGTAGGATTAAAAGACCCTAATAGACCTATAGGATCATTTATATTCTTAGGACCTACTGGAGTAGGAAAAACTGAACTTTCCAAAGCTCTTGCAGAAGCTATGTTTGGTGATGAAAATAGTATTATAAGAATTGATATGTCTGAGTACATGGAGAAGTTTGCGGTATCTAGATTAATAGGATCTCCTCCAGGATATGTTGGATATGATGAAGGTGGTCAATTAACAGAGGCAGTTAGAAGAAAACCATATTCAGTTATATTACTAGACGAGATTGAAAAAGCTCATCCAGATGTATTTAACATTTTGCTTCAAATACTAGAAGATGGTAGATTAACTGATTCCAAAGGAAAGACTGTTAACTTTAAAAACACCATAATAATAATGACATCTAATATAGGTGCTCATATGCTTAAAAAACAAAAAACATTAGGATTTGCTATAGATTCTGATAAAGCTGAAACTGAGTATGAAAAGATGAAAGAAAATATTATGGAAGAATTGAAAAGAAGTTTTAGACCAGAGTTCCTTAACAGAATAGATGATACCATAGTATTCCATAGCTTAGTAGAAAATGATTTAATCGATATAGTTAATTTAATGTTAGAATCTATAAAGGAAAGAGTTGAACAACAAGAAATACATTTAGAGTTTGATGAAGATAGTAAAAAAACTCTAATAAAAGAAGGCACCGATTTAGCTTATGGAGCAAGACCTCTTAGAAGAGTAATTACTAAAAAGGTTGAAGACAAACTTGCAGAAGAGCTATTAAAAGGAACAATTAAAAAAGGTGATAAAATAAAAGTTACATCAGATGAAGGGAATTTAGTTTTTTCACCAGTTCCTGTTCAGTAATAAAATAGGAGAACCAGTATGATAGATTATATTGGTTCTCTTTCTTTATTTTTATAAATAATAATTAAGTGAAAGTGGAAATAATAAAAATAGAAATTAATAATATACTTAAATTGTAGCTTAATTTAAATATTAATTAGAAGTACTAATTAATAGTAATTATTCAATAAGTACTTGAAAATAAAAATTCTAGTGTTATAATAAATATAAGGATACCCCATGGGGGTAATTGAGGAGTGATCAAAAGTATGAGTAAAGAAGTAAAAAATATAGATTTGATGATTATAGGAGGAGGTCCAGCAGGATTAACCGCAGCTATATATGCAGCACGAGCTAAGTTAGATATGATTCTTCTTGAAAATGCTGTTGTAGGTGGTCAAGTAAGAACTAGCTATACAATAGAAAATTATCCAGGATTTAAAACCATAGAAGGTGGAAAACTTGCAGATATAATGCAAGAACAAGCAGAAGAATTAGGAGCTAAAATAGATGAATTTGATCTAGTCCAAAGTGCAAAATTAACAGATGAAGAAAAAGTCATTGAGACTGATAGTTATATATATAAACCTAAGGCAGTTATTATTGCTACAGGAGCAATGCCTAAAAAGTTACCTATACCAAATGAAGAAAAGTTTTCTAGTAAAGGGGTACACTATTGTGCTGTGTGTGATGGAGCTATGTACGGTGATAAGATTATTGCTGTAGTTGGTGGAGGAAATTCAGCATTAGAAGAGGCATTATTTTTAACTAAATTTGCTAGTAAAGTAATAATGATTAGAAGATTTGATTATTTTAAAGGTGAAAAAGCTACTATAGATGAGGTGTTAAATCATCCTAAAATAGAGGTTCTATTTAACTGGGATTTAGTAGATGTAGAAGGAGAAACTTATTTAGAAAAAGCAATTATAAAAAATACTCAAACAAATGAACAAAAAGAAATTCAAATAGATGCTGTTTTTGGATATATAGGAACTGAGCCTAAAACAGATTATTTCAAAGAAGATATAAATTTAACCAAGGGTGGTTATATTATAGCTGATGAGTCAACAAGAACAAATGTTAAGGGTGTATATGCAGCTGGGGATGTTAGAGAAAAACAATTCCGCCAAATAACAACAGCAGTTGCTGATGGAACTATTTCAGCGTTAGATGCAGAAAAATATATTGTAGAAAAAAGGAGAGATAAGTAATGGTAAAAATATATTCAACAGATTGGTGCCCATGGTGTGTTAAGGCAAAAAAATATTTCGATTCAAAAAATATAGAATTTACAGAATTAATAGTTGCTGATGATAAAGAAAATAGAGAAGAAGTGTTTAAGGTGTCTGGACAAAGAAGTGTTCCGGTAATAGATATAAATGGTGAAATAGTTGTAGGTTTTGATAGAGAAAAAATAGACAAAGTATTAAATTTATAATTTGAGGTGAAATTAATGTTTAACGATTTATGTTGTAAAGATAAAATATATAGAAATTATGTAGGTGGAGAATGGGTTAAGAGTGAAACAAGTAAATTGATTTCAATAAATTCTCCAGTAGATGGATCATTGGTTGGAAAAGTTCAAGCAATGAGCAAAGAAGAAGTAGATTATGCTATACAAAACGCAAAAGAAGCTCAAAAAGAGTGGGATAAAATGCCTATAAATAAAAGAGCTACTATATTACTAAAGGCTGCTGATTTACTTGATGAAAAGGCAGAAGAGATAGCAAATATAATGGTTTTAGAAATAGCTAAAGATAAAAAGAGTGCAATTTCAGAAGTTAATAGAACAGCTGATTATATAAGATTTAGTGCAGATACTGCTAAAAATATGGCTGGAGAGACTTTACCAGGAGAATCTTTCCCAGGAACAGGAAAAGGCAAGATAAGCATAGTAAATAGAGTGGCATTAGGAGTTGTATTAGCTATATCACCATTTAACTATCCTGTTAACCTTTCAGCTTCAAAGATAGCACCTGCATTAATGGCTGGAAATAGTATAGTATTAAAGCCTGCAACTCAAGGAAGTATAAGTGCACTTCATTTAGTTAGGGTATTCCAAGAAGCTGGAGTTCCAGCAGGAGTAATTAATACTATAACAGGTAGAGGTAGTGAAATCGGAGATTATGTAGTTGGTCATCCATTAGTAGATTTTATAAACTTTACAGGAAGTACAGAAATAGGATTAAGAATTTCTGGGATAACAACAATGAAACCATTATTAATGGAACTGGGAGGAAAAGATGCTGCTATAGTTTTAGAAGATGCTGATTTAGACTTAGCAGCTCATAATATAGTTGCTGGTGCATATTCATATTCTGGTCAAAGATGTACAGCGGTTAAAAGAATATTAGTTATAGATAAGGTTGCTGACGAATTAGTAAAGAAAGTTAGAGAAAAAGTTAAAACTTTAAAAGTAGGAAACCCAATTAATGAGCAAGTAGATGTAGTACCATTAATTGATGATAAGGCAGCTGATTATGTTGAAAGTTTGATACTTGAATCTAAAGAAAAGGGAGCTACCATATTAGAAGGTGGAAATAGAGAAGGAAATTTAATTTATCCAACTTTAGTTGATAATGTTACATTAGACATGAGATTAGCTTGGGAAGAACCTTTTGGACCAGTATTACCTATTATAAGAGTTAATAATGTTGATGAAGCTATATCTATAGCTAATAAATCTGAATATGGATTACAATCATCAGTATTTACAAAAGATATAAATAAAGCTTTTTATGTGGCTAATAAGTTAGAAGTAGGAACAGTTCAGATAAATAATAAAACTGAAAGAGGACCAGATCATTTCCCATTCTCAGGAGTTAAGGCATCTGGTATAGGAACTCAAGGAATAAGATATTCCATAGAGGCTATGTCTAGACCCAAAGCAGTCGTTTTAAATATAGAATAAAAATTAAACAAAAAAGGAAGCATTTTATTGCTTCCTTTATTATTTTTAATTTTATAGATTTAAAGCAGTATCTATTGCAGGTTTGTCAAAACCAACAATAACAGTTCCGTCTATATCTAAAACAGGAACTCCCATTTGTCTTGATTTATTAACCATTTCCTGTCTAGCATCCATATCTTCTTGAACATTTAATTCCTCGAATGCTATATCCTTAGATTTTAAGTATGTCTTAGCTTTAACACACCAAGGACAAGAGTTTGTTGTATATACTTTTACCATTAAAATTCACTACCTTTCTTAATAACTAATAATAATTATTCATTAATAATATTTTACATTATTTTAGAATAAAAATCAACTCTTTTGATTGTTATTATATGTTTTCAGTAGATTTATATGTGCATTGTTTTACGTTTTAATTAAGTAATATTTTCATTATCTTTTATACTATTATTTAATATTAAATTTTGTTTTATAGTATAATCAGAGGGTTCAATGGAATTAGATATGTTGTAGTCACTTGAATGGAGAATATTTTTTCCTTTGACATTAGTAAATACTAAGGATTCTTTAATATTCAATGTTATCACCTCCTAGTAAATACTAGTTTATGTAAAAGTGAAAAAATTATTTAAGGAAAGAATGTATAGTGGTCTAGACATCTATAACAAAACTTAGTATAATGAATTTAGGAGGAGTAAATATGATAGATAAAAATAGTCCCATTCCTGTATATTATCAATTAAAAGAAGATATTAAAAAGAAGATAAAATTAGGAGTTTGGAAAGTAGGGCAAACTATTGATAGTGAAAGAGAACTGTCTGAAAACTATGGAGTTTCTCGTATGACTATTAGGCAGGCGTTAGGAGAACTAGTTCAAGAGGGAATACTTATTCGAGAGAAGGGCAAGGGAACTTTTGTATGTGAACCTAAAGTTAAGCAAGAAGATATGATGAGTTTTTCAGAGATTATAAAAAAGACAGGTGGAATTCTCAAAACTAAAGTAGTGGAATTTTGTATGGTAGAACCGCCAGAACATTTAAAAGATTTATTTCCTTTTGATAAATTGTACAAAATTAATAGATTGAGAGAAGTTGATGACCAGATTATAGCTAATGAGGTTGTATATATTCCTTGTGACTACTGCGGATACATGGATGAAGATATGCTAGAAGGATCTTTGTTCAAAATATTAGAGGGGTTTGGATATTCTGTAGATCATTCAGAATCAGAAGTTAGCGCAATATTAATTGATGATAATTACAAAGAGATATTTAAAACTAAAAAGGATATCCCTTTACTAAAAACATATAGCAGAACATTTATGGACAATAAAAAAGTTTTATTTATAGAGGAATCAATTTATAGAAGTGACAAGTATATATTGCAAGTCAATATATCCAGAAGAGAGGGGAAATTAAGATGAAAATATTAGTAGTAAAAAATTATGATGAGATGAGCAAGGTAGCGGCAAAAGAATTAGCAGGAGTTATAAGTAAAAAACCAGAGGCAACATTAGGTTTAGCAACAGGTGGAACTCCAGTTGGTATGTATAAAGAGCTAATAGATATGCACAAAAATGGAGAACTTGACTTTTCAAAAGTTACTACAGTAAACTTAGATGAATATGTAGGCTTAAGTGGAGAACATGATCAAAGTTATAGATATTTTATGGATAGTAATCTGTTTAACCATGTAAATATAAGAAAAGAGTACACTTATGTTCCTAATGGATTAGCTGAAGATATGCTTAAGGAATGCGTTAATTATGATAAGAGAATAGAAGAGTTAGGTGGAATAGATGTTCAAGTGCTAGGAATAGGAAGTAATGGTCATATTGGCTTTAATGAACCATCTGATACATTAAGTTTAGGAACTCATGTAACTGACCTAGCAGAAAGCACTATAGAGGCTAATTCAAGATATTTCGTGTCTAAAGAAGAAGTTCCAACTAAAGCATTAACTATGGGTTTAGGCGCTATAATGAAAGCTAAAAAGATACTTCTAATGGTAAGTGGAGAATCTAAGGCAGAGATAATGGATAAGGTGGTTAATGGAAAAATAACTACTCAAGTACCAGCTTCTTTCTTACAAATGCACAAAGATGTAGTATTAATAATAGATGAAGATGCTGCTAGAAAAATAAAATAATATATTTATATATCATAAGCTGTTTAAAATAAAAGGTATGTTTTATTTTAGCAGCTTATTTTTGTGTAAATTAATAAGTAATTAAACAATTAAGGTTTGAATAAAAACCATGCAAGTGTATTATAATTAAATAAAATGTATGTTATCATAAATTATGATTAATAGTTGTTATAATATAGCAATTAAGGTTGGTGTGATATGGCTAAAATAAAAACAATGTATGTATGTCAAGAATGTGGCTACGAATCTGCAAAATGGTTAGGGAAATGCCCCTCTTGTAATTCGTGGAATAGCTTTCAAGAAGAAGTTAAAGAAAATAAAAATGATAGTAGAAATAAAAACTTTTTATCCGGAACAATAAGTTTACCTAAAAATATCAGAGAAATACAATCTGGAGAAAAGGAAAGACTTGATACTGGAGTAAAAGAATTAAATAGAGTACTTGGAGGAGGGCTAGTAAGAGGTTCATTAACCCTTATATCTGGAGATCCAGGTATAGGAAAATCAACCCTTCTACTACAAACAGCCCAAAATATAGCAAGTAAATATGGAAAAGTATTATATGTATCTGGTGAGGAATCAGAGGAACAAATAAAAATCAGAGGGGATAGATTAGGGGTAGAGTCAAACAATCTATTCATTGTTTCAGAGACAAACTTAGAGATCGTAGAATCTCATATAAAAGAATTGTCTCCTATATTTGTTATAGTAGACTCTATACAAACAATGTATAAAGAAGGAATAGCTTCAGCCCCAGGATCAGTTTCGCAGGTAAAAGAATGTTCTAATGTAATAATGAGAATAGCAAAGCATAATAATATACCCTTGTTTATTGTTGCCCATGTAACTAAGCAAGGTGAGCTTGCAGGACCTAGAGTGTTAGAACATATGGTGGATACCGTTCTTTCATTTGAAGGAGAAAGAACGGAAGAATTCAGAATACTAAGAACCATGAAAAATCGTTTTGGAACAACTAGAGAAATTGGTGTTTTTGAGATGAGAGGAGAAGGACTTGTAGAAGTATTTGACCCATCTAAGTTATTCCTTCAAGAAAAAGATGAGAATCAAGAAGGTTCGGTGGTTATAGGTCTAATGGAAGGCTCTAGACCTATACTAGTAGAAATACAAGCTTTAGTTACAGAGACTAAGGCAGTAATGCCTAGAAGAACTGCAGTAGGTATAGAAAACTCTAGGCTTAGTTTGATACTTGCAGTTTTAGAGAAAAAGCTAAAGATACCTTTTTATAAATACGATGTATATATTAACGTGGTTGGTGGTTTAAATATAGATGGAACAACAGCTGATCTTGGAGTTGCTGTTGCATTATTATCTTCTATAAAAAATAAAGAAGTTGCACTGCCAAGAGTTATGCTAGTAGGGGAAGTGGGTCTAACAGGCGAAATTAGACCAATATCAGCATGTGAAAGAATAGTAAATGAAGCTGAAAAAATGGGATTTAAAAATGTAATAATACCAGATAGGAATAAAGATAAGATTGAAGCAAAAACTTTAAATATACACGGAGTAAGAAATCTTAGAGAAGCTATAAATAAAATATTTTAGAGATTAGGTGATTGTATGAGAATAGAGCAAGATAAAGAAATAAAAAATATTTTAAAAATTGTAGCACCTGGAACTAATCTTAGAGAGGGATTAGAAAATATTCTTAGAGCAAAAACAGGAGGGCTTATTGTTCTAGGAGATAACGAAGAAATAATGAAGTTAGTAGATGGTGGGTTTAAGATAAACTCAGAATATACTCCATCTTATGTTTATGAATTAGCAAAAATGGATGGAGCTATAGTTGTTAGTTCTGACTTTAAAAAAATAGTATGTGCAAATGCTCAGTTAGTACCAGATTCATCTATTCCAACATTTGAAACTGGAACAAGGCATAGAACAGCTCATAGAGTAGCTAAAATGACAGGTTCAATTGCTGTAGCTATATCACAAAGAAGAAACATGATTACTGTCTATAAAGGTGATTTAAAATATGTATTAAGAGAGACTTCTGTAATTTTAGCAAGAGCCAATCAAGCAATACAAACTTTAGAAAAATATGTGGCAGTTCTAGATAGAGTTAAAAATAATTTAAATCTATTAGAGTTTCAAGATTTAACAACTCTTTTTGATGTGGTGACAGCAATTCAAAGAACAGAAATGGTTATGAGAATAGTAGGGGAGATTGAAAGTTATATAGTTGAATTAGGAAATGAAGGACGTCTTATTTCAATGCAGCTATATGAACTCGTAAGGTCTATAGAACAGGATGGAATTTTATTAATAAGAGATTACTGCAAAGCTGATTTAGAATTTAATGAATTGTATAAATTAATTCAGGCATTATCATCTGAGGAACTATTAGATTTAGATGCTATAGGAAAGATATTAGGATATGAGGGAGTTCCATTAGTTGACACTTTAATATCTCCAAGAGGGTATAGAATAGTAAGTAAAATACCGAGAATACCATCAACAGTTATAGAAAACTTAGTTAAACATTTTAAAGAACTTAAAAATATAATTGAGGCAAACAAAGAAAACTTAGATCAAGTTGAAGGTATTGGGGAAGCAAGGGCAAGAGCAATAAGAAATGGATTAAGAAGAATAAAGGAACAAGTTGAACTAAATAAACAACTATAGGTAGAAACAAAGTTCCTACCCATAATAAAATTTTATCTAAATGTAAATTTTCCTAATGTATTTATTTTATCATGTTCTTTTATCAGAATGTCATATAGATTTAAGTCTAGCGTATTACAAAGTGAGGTTAGATAGAATAGATTATTACCAATTTCACGTTCAAGGATTTCTCTACAGCTATCGCATATTTTACCGCTTACATGAGTATTCAAGTATCCATCTAGACTATCTATAGAATCATCGTTAGAAGGAAGAATTTGTTTATCGGCATTAATTTTTATACATCCGCAACTAGTAACAGCTTTAGTAACAGCTCTGTTGACACGTGCTTGAGATTCGGAATATTTACTTAATATATCTAAAATGCTCTTGTGTCTAAGCAAGGATTCGTTTACAGAATTTTGGAAATCGTCAAAAATTACATCCTTCATTTTATCAACTCCTCTTTTGGTTATCTATAATAATTATAATTATTTTAATACAATTTTGTCAATAATAGTTAAAGATTAGACGTCAACTTTATGCTCTAATGATAATAGAATATAAAAATCTTTAATAGGGGGATAAAAGAATAAATTTTTAGTAACAATATGGTAAAATTTTATGCAATCTTCATAAATGGAGGTTTGGAATGTGATATAATATTAAAAACCACATTGAAAAGCTGAGTAATACAAATTATTTATAAGAAATTATATATATAGTATTAACTTAGTAATAAATGTCAATAATTACTTTGAGGGAGGTGAAGATATGTTAAAAAAGATATTAAGAATAATATTTTCTCTAATCGGGCTTTCAATAGGTCTTTTAATTGGAGATGCACTTTTGAAAATTAAGTATATAGTTAACTTAGGATATTTTTCAGATTCAACCCTAGGTAGAATATCATTTCTAGTTTTTATAACTATTTTATTTGGACTTATCTTCTTTTTATTATCACCATATATTTATAAAGGAATTACTAAATTAATTGAGTATGCAGAAAAAAGTATACAAAAGTTAAGTGCTTCTGAAATTATTTTTGGTGCAGTAGGTGTAATCATAGCCTTGATAATAACATCTTTAGTAGGTATGCCTCTGAATAGAATTGAGAAAATACCTGTAGTTGGGCAAGTTCTATTTATATTATTTAATATAATAGGTGCAATTATAGGAGCAGATGTAGCTATAAAGAAAAAAGAGGATATTTACAATATAATTGCGTCTATGAAAAAGGCTCCAAAGGATAAAAAGGCTAAGACCAAAGCTATATCTAAAGTTCTTGATACGTCAGTTATCATTGATGGTAGAATATTTGATATATGTGAAACAGGATTTGTAGAAGGTCCTTTAGTTATACCTAATTTCGTTTTGGATGAATTAAGACATATATCAGATTCATCAGATTCTCTAAAAAGAAATAGAGGTAGAAGAGGTTTAGACATACTTAATAAGATTCAAAAAGAGCTTGCTATAGAAGTTCAAATCTGGGAAGGAGATTTCCCAGAAATCGCAGAAGTTGATTCAAAATTATTAAAATTAGCACAAAAATTAGGTGGTAAGGTTGTAACAAATGATTATAATCTTAATAAAGTAGCTGAATTTCAAGGTGTACCAGTACTAAATATAAATGAGCTTGCAAATGCTATAAAACCTGTAGTAATACCTGGCGAAGAGATGAGAATACCTATAATCAAAGATGGAAAAGAATCTGGTCAAGGTATAGGATATCTAGATGATGGTACTATGATTGTAGTTGAAGGCGGAAGAAGATTTATAGGAGAAGAGTTAGATGTTACAGTTACATCGGTTCTTCAGACTGCTGCTGGTAGGATGATATTTGCGAAACAAAAAGAGGCTTAATTTTAGAAAGGGATATTAAATGAATAAGGTAAGTGCCATTATATTAGCAGGTGGAAAAGGTAAAAGAATGGGGAATGAGATAAGCAAACAATTCTTAGACCTTAAAAAAAAGCCTATGCTTTATTACACTTTAAAGAAGTTTTTAAATAATGGTAATGTTCATGAAATTATTCTAGTTTTACCTGAAGATGAAATTGATTATTGCAAAGAGGAAATTCTAGATAAATATGAATTAAAGGTTGATAGAGTAGTAGTGGGAGGCAAAGAGCGAAGTGATTCTGTTTATAATGGATTAAAGGCGATTGAAGATTCTTCAATAGTTCTTATACATGATGGAGCAAGGCCTTTTGTATCTAATAGAATCATTGACGAAGGAATAGATTACGCCAAGAGATATGGAGCAACTGCATGTGGAGTTACTCCTAAAGATACTATAAAAATTGTTGATAATTCAGGCTTTTCTAAAGAAACGCCAGATAGAAGTACTTTAATAGCTATTCAGACGCCACAAACTTTCGATTATAAAATGATATTAGAAGCTCACGAATGGGTTAGAGAAAAAAAACTTGCTGTTACAGATGATACAATGGTAGCAGAAGCCTATGGAAAGAAAGTATTCATATATGAAGGAGACTATACTAACATAAAAATTACTACACCTGATGACTTGATACTTGCAGAAAGATTAGTATAGATAAACTTATTGACAGTACTTTTTTTAGAAGTTATAATATGAAAAGAAAAATATAATACGAAAAGCAGTGAAGAAGAATAGTAGAGACTATATTAAAGAGAGATAATCCTAGGCTGAAAGATTTTCAACTGTTTCGAACCCGCTTTGGAGTTGTAGGGAAAAACTATCGGTTTAACACCGTTAACATTACTAGAGTACAAATTTAGGTGGTACCGCGACTATGAGTTCGCCCTAATATAGGGCGGACTCTTTTTATATTTAATAATTATAAACTAAAGGAGGATTTTTTATGGGAAAAAATAAAAAATTAGTTGAAGCAATAACCTCAATGGATGTAGACTTTGCTCAATGGTATACAGACATAGTAAAAAAGGCTGAGTTAGTTGACTATTCAAGTGTAAAGGGTTGTATGATAATAAGACCTTATGGTTATGCTATATGGGAAAATATACAACAAGATTTAGATAGAAGATTTAAAGAAACAGGTCATGAAAATGTATATATGCCAATGTTTATTCCTGAGTCTTTACTTCAAAAAGAAAAAGATCACGTTGAAGGATTTGCACCAGAGGTTGCTTGGGTAACACATTTTGGAGAAGAAAAACTTACAGAAAAGTTATGCGTTCGTCCAACTTCTGAAACGTTATTTTGTGAACACTACTCTAAGATAGTACAATCTTATAATGACCTTCCTAAATTATATAATCAATGGTGTTCAGTAGTTAGATGTGAAAAAACTACAAGACCATTCTTAAGAACTACAGAATTCTTATGGCAAGAAGGGCATACAGTACATGCTACTGCAGAAGAATCTATGGAAGAAACTAAGAGAATGCTTAATGTTTATGCAAGTTTCTGCGAAGAGTTTTTAGCTATCCCTGTAGTTAAGGGACAAAAAACTGAAAAAGAAAAATTTGCAGGAGCAGAAGCTACCTTTACAATAGAAAGTTTAATGCATGATGGTAAAGCACTTCAAACAGGAACTTCACACAATTTTGGAGATAACTTTGCTAAAGCATTTAATATTCAATACACAGATAAAAATGGTAAGTTACAATATGTTCATGAAACTTCATGGGGAATGACAACGAGATTAATAGGTGCTGTTATAATGGTACATGGAGATGATAATGGATTAGTACTTCCACCAAAAGTAGCACCAACACAAGTAGTTATTGTTCCAGTAGCACAACATAAAGAAGGTGTTTTAGAAAAAGCAAACGAGCTTAAAGAGAAGATAGCTAAAATAGCTAGAGTTAAGCTTGATGATAAAGATAAAATGCCAGGTTGGAAGTTTGCTGAGTACGAAATGAAAGGTGTTCCAGTAAGATTAGAAATAGGACCAAAAGACATCGAAAATAATCAATGTGTATTAGTTAGAAGAGATACATTAGAAAAAACAGTTGTATCTTTAGATAATTTAGAAGAAAGCGTTAAAGAACTTCTTCTAAATATCCAAATTAATATGTTAGAAAAAGCAAGAAAAAATAGAGATGAGCATACTTATGTAGCTAAAAATATAGAAGAACTTAAAGGAGTAGTAGAAAATACTCCAGGATTCGTAAAAGCTATGTGGTGTGGCGATAGAGCTTGTGAAGATAAAATAAAAGAAGAAACAGGAGCTACATCAAGATGTATTCCATTTGAGCAAGAAAAACACTCAGAAGAATGTGTATGTTGTGGTAAGAAAGCAGAAAAAATGGTTTATTGGGGTAGAGCATATTAATAAGTAAGGCATATCATTATTATATGATAGGAGAAAGTTAATTTGCTTTCCATATATAATACAGTAAACAAAATTTCATACACGAAAATTAAAGAAGGAGGGAAAAAATGAAGGTTTATAATACCCTAACGAGAAAAAAAGAAGAGTTTATCCCAATTACACAAGGAGAAGTAAAGATGTATGTTTGCGGACCTACAGTTTATAACTTCTTTCATATTGGTAATGGAAGAACTTTTATAGTATTTGATACAATAAGAAGATATTTTGAATACAGAGGATACAAAGTAAAATTTGTTCAAAACTTTACTGATGTTGATGACAAATTAATAAAAAAAGCTAATGAAGAAAACATTACACTAAGACAAATCGGAGATAAATATATATCAGAGTATTATAAAGATGCGGATGGATTAAACATAAAAAGAGCTACAATAAATCCTAGAGCTACTGAATATATAGATGAAATAATAAAGTTTGTAGAGGAACTAATCCAAAAAGGCTTTGCATATGAAGTTGACGGCGATGTTTACTTCAGTACTAAAAACTTCACTACTTATGGGAAATTATCGGGACAGAATTTAGATGATTTACAAGCTGGAGCTAGAATATCTGTTGATGAAAGAAAAAAAGATTCTATGGATTTTGCTATTTGGAAAGCTAAAAAAGAAGGCGAACCAGGCTGGGAATGTCCATGGGGAGAAGGAAGACCAGGTTGGCATATAGAGTGCTCATGCATGGCTAAGAATATATTAGGAGATACTATTGATATACATGCAGGTGGTTCAGACTTAGTGTTTCCACACCATGAAAATGAGATAGCACAAAGTGAAGCTTTAACTGGCAAAACTTTTGCTAACTATTGGATGCATTCTGCTTTTGTTAATATTAATAATGAAAAGATGTCAAAGTCACTAAATAACTTCTTTACAGCAAGAGAAATTTTAGAAAGATATGATGCTGACGTAATTAGATTTTTAATGTTATCTGGACATTATAGAGTTCAATTAAATTTCTCGGAAGATCTTCTTGAATCGGCAAAAGCTTCAGTTGAAAGATTATACAATGCAGTATCTAATCTAGAAAATCTTCTTGAAGAAAGTTGTGTTGAAGAGATAAATGATAAAGAAGAAAAATATATTGCTTCGTTAGATGTATACAGGAAGAGATATATAGACAAGATGGATGATGATTTCAATACTGCAGATGCTATATCTGTTCTATTTGATTTAGTAAAGGATATTAATACTAATATAAGTGTTGATTCATCTAGAAAAGCAATTCAAGGTGCATTAGATATTATAAGAGAACTTGGAGATCCTCTTGGAATACTTCAAAAATCAACTAAAGGAAGTATAGAAGAAGAAATAGAGAAGCTTATTGAAGACAGACAACAAGCAAGAAAAAATAGAGATTTTGCGCTAGCAGATAAAATAAGAGACGATCTAAAAGATAGAGGAATAGTATTAGAAGACACACCACAGGGTGTTAGATGGAAAAAGATTAATTAATCAATTAAAAAGAGGCTATATATCCTTAGAGATTATAGCTTCTTTTTGTTTATATAGATTTCAGGCATAAAATTATTTTGTTGATTTTAGTTGGGTTTATAAAATATTATGTTTAATAACCATATAACCATATAACCAGTTAACTGGTTAACCAGAAATCCAGAAATCCAGATATCCAGAAAACCAGCCGAAAAATTTAATGATTCATTGTTTTTAAAGACAAAATTAAATTATATTTAATATAATTTGAATACTTATGAGTTTATGGTATATTAAGTAGAGTAGGTAAATCATAAAGTTAAAGGAGAGTTAATCTTTGGAAAACTTATTATATAGAAAATTCACAAAAGAAGAGGCTAGAATGCTAAATCCACTTCAACTGGCTTTTGTAGGGGATGGAGTATACGAGGTATTTATAAGAAATTATATTTTAAATAATAATAAAGAACTATCTACACATAAACTGCATGTAGAGGCCATTAAGTATGTTAAAGCTCATGCTCAAAGTGAGATAATTAGGAGAATAGAGTCAGATTTAACTGAAGAAGAAATATATATCTATAAACGTGGAAGGAATACAAAATCAGCAACAGTACCTAAAAATGCAAATTTAGCTGAATATAGAGCTGCAACAGGATTTGAAGCTCTTGTTGGATATTTATACTTAATTAATGAGATAGATAGATTAAATACTATATTATTAAAATCAGTAGAGCAGGAATAAAATTAATTTGTTTTATTAATAATTAGATAGATATATAAGTTTAGTTAACTATAGAAAATGAGGAGAAAAAGATGTCAAATAAAGAGGAATATAAAAAAAATAAAGAGAATAAAGAAAAAACAATTAGAGAAGATTTGATAGAAGGTAGAAATTCAGTGTCAGAGGCCTTGAAATCTGATAGAACAATAGAATATTTATTAATAGCAAAAGGTAATGTTGAAGGATCTATAAAAAAAATAATACAAGTAGCTAAAGATAAAAAGATAGTCATAAAAGAAGTAGAAAAAAGAAAACTAGACTCTATGAGCGAAACAGGGTCACATCAGGGTGTTATGGCGGTAGTAACTCCTTTTAAATATTCAGAAATAGATGAGATATTAGAGTATGCTAAGAAAAAAGAAGAAGATCCATTTATAGTTATTTTAGATGAATTAGAAGATCCTCATAATTTAGGGTCTATAGTAAGAACTGCTGAGTTATGTGGTGTACATGGGATAATAATACCTAAAAGAAGAAATGTAGGTGTTACACCAACTGTATATAAATCTTCAGCTGGAGCTGTTGAACATATGAAGATTGCAAAGGTAACTAATATAAATGTAGCAATAGATAAATTAAAAGATCAAGGTTTATGGGTTTATGGTGCAGATATAAATGGAGAAGATTATAGTTATAATACTAATTTTTCTGGCTCTTGTGCTATTATAATAGGAAGTGAAGGGAGAGGAATATCTAACTTAACTTTAAAGAAATGTGATAAACTTGTTAAAATTCCTATGGTGGGCAAAATAAACTCTTTAAACGCTTCTGTTGCAGGTGGTATAATGATGTATGAGGTTTTAAAATCTCGAATAACAAAAAGATAGATTTGAGAGTGATAGGGTTTTGAAAATTTTATTTGTTGACGGATATAATGTTATCAATAGTTGGCCAAATCTTAAAAAAATTAAAGAGTATAGTTACGAGTCAGCTAGACAGCAGCTTATAGAAACTCTCCACAATTATGCTAATTATGAAGATTGTAATATAAATATAGTCTTTGACGCACATAAGGTAGAAGGAAATCTGGAGAATAAAGAAGAAGTGGATAAAAGACTGTCGGTTGTTTTTACAAAAGATGGTGAAACCGCGGATAATTACATAGAGAGACAAGTAAATGAGCTGGGAAGAAGGTTTGAGGTTTTAGTTGTTACGTCTGATTGGTTGGAGCAACAAACCATATTTCAAAGAGGTGCTATACGAGTATCTTCATTAGAGTTTTATCACATTATAGTTAATATGGAAAAAGAAATAATGAGCGAAACTAGGAAAGTAACAAAAGGTAGTAAAAATCTTTTGGAGGATAGCATAGATAAAGAGGTATTGAAAAAGTTGGAGAAGATGAGAAGAAGTTAAATTCTAGTATTTTATTAGCTCCTTTAATTCTTGATAGTGGCATGTGAGGGGGGAGTACTTTGGGTTATAGTGAAAGGTCTATAGAAAGAAATGTTGATTTTAAGAATAGATTGGATGAAGATGTTGCTGTTGAGGCTAAGGAAGGGAATATTGAGGCTCAAGAATACCTAATTAGCAAATATGAGACGTTTGTAAAAACAAAGGCTAAATCTTATTTCTTAATTGGTGCGGACAAAGAAGATATATATCAAGAAGGAATGATAGGCTTATATAAGGCTATAAGAGATTTTAACCCTCATAAATTAGCTTCATTTAGAGCTTTTGCAGAGCTTTGTATAACAAGGCAGATAATTACAGCTATAAAAACAGCTACTAGACAGAAGCATATACCATTAAATACTTATATATCTTTGAATAAACCTGTTTATGAAGAGGAGTCTGAGAGAACTTTATTAGATATTTTATCTGGAATTAAGATATCAGATCCTGAGGAGTTGATAATAAGTAAAGAAGAGATAGAGAGGATGGAAAAAGAGATTTCTAATGCCTTAACAGAATTAGAAATGGAAGTGTTAACATCCTACCTAGATGGTAAGTCATATCAAGAGATTGCTTGTGATTTAGATAGACATGCTAAATCAATAGATAATGCCCTTCAGAGGGTGAAAAGGAAACTTGAAAAATGTCTCAAATTATAGCAATTATTTTAATTCAAATATATTGACAAATACCAAATTGGATAGTAAACTTTATAATTGGTATATATATTATACATATATGTATTTAAGTTGCTCACGTAGCTCAGTAGGTAGAGCGTCGCCTTGGTAAGGCGGAGGTCGTCGGTTCAATCCCGATCGTGAGCTCCAATTTTTTCAAAATACAAAACGCTAGGCAAAGTTTATTTAATTAGTAAGGAGGAAAATAAAAATGGCTAAGTCAAAATTCGAAAGAAATAAACCACACGTAAATATTGGAACAATAGGACACGTAGACCACGGTAAGACAACATTAACAGCAGCAATAACAACAGTATTAGCAAAAAAAGGGTTTGCAGAAGCATTTAACTATGCAGATATAGATAAGGCACCAGAAGAAAAAGAGAGAGGTATAACAATAAATACCGCTCACGTAGAATATCAAACAGAAAACAGACACTACGCACACGTAGACTGTCCAGGACATGCTGACTATGTAAAGAACATGATAACAGGAGCAGCACAAATGGATGGAGCGATCTTAGTTGTATCAGCAGCAGACGGTCCAATGCCACAAACAAGAGAACATATACTACTAGCATCAAGAGTAGGAGTTGACTATATCGTAGTATTCTTAAACAAAGCAGATATGGTAGATGACGAAGAGTTATTAGAGTTAGTAGAAATGGAAGTAAGAGAATTACTAAGTGAATACAACTTCCCAGGAGATGATATTCCAGTAATAAAAGGATCAGCATTACAAGCATTAGAAAACCCAACAGATGAAGCTAAAATAGCACCAATCTTAGAGTTAATGGATGCAGTAGATAGCTATATCCCAACACCAGAAAGAGCAACAGATAAACCATTCTTAATGCCAGTAGAAGATGTATTCACAATTACTGGTAGAGGAACAGTTGCGACTGGAAGAGTGGAAAGAGGGATACTACACGTAGGAGACGAAGCAGAAATCGTTGGACTAAGTGAAGATAGAAGAAAAGTAGTAGTAACAGGAATAGAAATGTTCAGAAAGTTACTAGATGAAGCACAAGCAGGAGATAATATAGGAGCATTATTAAGAGGAGTACAAAGAACAGATATTGAAAGAGGTCAAGTACTTTCAAAAACTGGATCAGTAAACCCACATAGTGCATTCGTAGGTCAAGTTTACGTATTAAAGAAAGAAGAAGGCGGAAGACATACACCATTCTTTGATGGATATAGACCACAATTCTATTTCAGAACAACAGACGTAACAGGATCAATCAAATTACCAGATGGAATGGAAATGGTAATGCCAGGAGACCACATAGATATGAATGTTGAATTAATAACAACAGTAGCTATGGATGAAGGATTAAGATTTGCTATAAGAGAAGGCGGAAGAACTGTAGGTTCTGGAGTTGTTACTACTATAGTTAAATAATAAAAGATGTTTAAGGGCTGGGTTCTCTAACCTAGTCCTTTACATAGTGATAAAATGTTGACTTTGTAATTTATTTGTGATAATGTTATGAAGTGAATGACATAGTAAGGTAAAAGCTTATACTAATACGAAGCTTATGCTGTATATAGAAAAAAACTGGAGGTGCAGACAATGAGAGTAAAGATAACTTTAGCTTGCACAGATTGCAAACAAAGAAATTACCACTCAATGAAGAACAAGAAAAATGACCCAGATAGATTAGAGGTTAAAAAGTACTGCAAATTTTGCAAAAAACATACTCTTCACAGAGAAACTAAGTAATAAAGTTCTCAGCTTTTTTTAAGGATGTGAATAATAATGGCTGTAAATGGCAAGGTTAAAAAAGAGTCTGCACCTAAAAGGGAAGCAGGCATTGTTAAGTTCTTTAGAGAGGTTAAAGGTGAAGTTAATAGAATAACTTGGCCTAATAAAAATGAAGCAAAAAAAGCCTTAATAGCTACAATTGCCTTTACACTAGCATATGTTGTGCTAGTTGGTGGCTTAGACCTTGTTTTTAAAAACCTCTTTGAAATTATTTTAAAATTAAAATAAGGGAGGTTTGGGTGAGCTATTCATCCTGATAATATGAGTGAAAGAGCTAGATGGTATGTGGTACACACATATTCTGGATATGAAAATAAGGTAAAAGCAAACATTGAAAAAACTATAGAGAATAGAGCTCTTGAGTCCTTAATTCAGGATATACAAGTTCCTATGGAAGAAGTTATCGAAGAAAAGGATGGAAAACAAAAAATATCTCTAAAGAAGAAGTTTCCAGGATATGTTTTAGTAAAAATGTTGATGAGTGACGAATCTTGGTATGTTGTTAGAAACACAAGAGGAGTTACAGGTTTTGTTGGACCTGGATCAAAACCTGTTCCTTTAACTGATGAAGAAGTTGATTCTATGGGTGTAGTTGATATGCCTGTTGAAATTAATTTAGAGGTTGGAGAGAGCGTAAGAATAGTATCAGGACCATTTAAGGATATGCTTGCTACTGTTGTTGAGATAAACACAGAAAAGCGTAAAGTGAAAGCTTTAGCAGAATTATTTGGTAGAGAGACTTCTATTGAAGCCGAATTAAATCAGGTTGAAAGATTAGTTTAATACTAATTTTTATCAATAAAGACTATGGTCTTAATTAAGTGGGAGGGCTAAAGTCCGTATTACCACAGTATAGGAGGAATAACACATGGCTAAGAAAGTAACAGGAATGATAAAACTTCAACTTCCTGCAGGTAAGGCAACACCAGCTCCACCAGTTGGTCCAGCATTAGGACAACATGGAGTTAATATAATGGGATTCTGTAAGGAGTTTAATGCTAAAACTGCTGATAAAGCTGGTTTAATAATACCAGTTGTTATAACAGTATATCAAGACAGATCATTTAGCTTTATATTAAAAACTCCACCAGCTGCAGTTTTAATTAAAAAAGAATTAGGACTAGAAAGTGGTTCAGGAGTTCCAAACAGAACTAAAGTTGGAAAAATAACTAAAGAACAAGTAAGAAAAATTGCTGAGTTAAAAATGCCAGACTTAAATGCTGCATCAGTAGAAACTGCAATGAGTATGATTGAAGGTACTGCTAGAAGCATGGGAGTAACTGTAGTAGAGTAATTTCTAGAAATTGGTGGGAGGTAATAACCGTTAATACCACAAAGGAGGCTTAATAATGGGAAAGAAATATGTTGAAAGTGCAAAATTAGTAGATAAGAGTGCTTTATACACTCCAGTTGAAGCTTTAGATTTAGCAGTAAAAACTGCAAAAGCTAAGTTTGATGAAACAATAGAAATACACGTAAGATTAGGGGTAGACCCAAGACATGCTGATCAACAAGTTAGAGGAGCAGTTGTTCTTCCACACGGAACTGGTAGATCAGTTAAAGTATTAGTATTTGCTAAAGGTGATAAAGCTAAAGAAGCTGAAGCAGCTGGAGCAGAATTCGTTGGAGCTGAAGAATTAGTTTCTAAAATCCAAAACGAAAACTGGTTTGATTATGATGTAGTTGTAGCTACTCCAGATATGATGGGTGTAGTTGGTAGATTAGGTAGAGTATTAGGACCAAAGGGATTAATGCCGAACCCAAAATCAGGTACAGTTACATTTGATGTTGCTAAAGCAATCGCTGATATCAAAGCTGGTAAGGTTGAATATAGAGTAGATAAAACTGCTATAGTTCACTGCCCAATCGGAAAGAAATCTTTCGGAGTGGAAAAATTAGCTGACAACTTCCGTGCTTTAATGGAAGCTGTAGTAAAAGCTAAACCAGCAGCTGCTAAAGGACAATACGTTAAGTCAGTTTCTTTATCAGCAACAATGGGACCTGGAGTTAAAGTTAACCCAGTTAAAGTTTTAGAATAATATTGACATATGTCGAGAAATGATATATAATCAATAACGTTGTAATAACTGAATAGGTAAAACCGTAGACAGTGGGTGCGATGTGCATAACGTAAACAACCTACCGAGGGTTCCATACAAATGCTTGTAATGGGTCTTTCCTTGTCTGCGGAAAGACCCTTTCTTAATTATAAAAAAGCAGTTAAAAACTGTGAGGAGGTGGACACACAGTGGTAAATAAGAATAGACAGTTAAAAGAAGCAAAAGTTGCTGAAATTAAAGAGAAGTTAGAAAAAGCTCAATCTGTAGTTCTTACAAGTTATCAAGGATTAACAGTTGAAGAAGATACTCAACTTAGAAAAACTCTTAGAGAAGCTGGTATAGAATATAAAGTATATAAAAATACTTTAGTTACATTAGCAGCTAAGGAATTAGGCCACGAAGGAATAGTTCCATTCTTAGAAGGACCTGTATCGATAGCATTCGGTTACGAAGATGTTACAGCTCCAGCAAGAATTTTAAGCGATTTTGCTAAAACTCATAAGAAATTAGAGTTAAAAGCAGGAATAGTATCTGGTGAAGTTTATGATGCAGAGAAAGTTAAACAACTTGCTGCAATACCACCAAAAGAAGTTCTTATTGCAAAACTTCTTGGAAGCTTCAAAGCTCCATTATCAAATCTTGCATATTTATTAAATGCAATAAAAGAGAAAAAAGAATCAGAATCTGCTGAATAATTAGTGATTATAGCAGAAAAAAATAATTAGTAAAAAATTTCGGAGGTGCCTTAAAATGACAAAGGAACAAATCATAGAAGCTGTAAAAGCTATGAGCGTTTTAGAATTAAATGAATTAGTAAAAGCTTGTGAAGAAGAATTCGGAGTAAGTGCTGCTGCACCAGTTGCTGCTGCAGGCGGAGCTGCTGTTGCCGCTGTTGAAGAAAAGACTGAATTCGACGTAGTTTTAACTAGCGCTGGAGCTAACAAAATAAAAGTTATAAAAGTAGTTAGAGAAGTAACTGGATTAGGATTAAAGGAAGCTAAAGAAATAGTTGACGGAGCTCCTAAAACAATTAAAGAAGCTATAGCTAAAGAAGCAGCTGAAGAAATAAAAGCTAAATTAGCTGAAGTTGGAGCAGAAGTTGAAGTAAAATAATTTCTGTTTAGCATAAAAGAGGTGCTAGTACTAGCGCCTCTTTAATTTCTCTATAAATAATTTAGAAATTACAATAAAAGTGATTATAAGGTAAAACAAGTATTGACAGCGCAAGATCAATATGATAATATCATTTAATGTACTATTCAATATGGAATAGTATATATAATTTTAGAATAGCCGTATATAAATTAATAATCTAGGTTATACTAAAATAATGACATTACCCGAAAGTAACCTTCCGTAGGGGGAAGTGCGTACTTTTGGTTATTTTAGTTTAAACGAGGGGTGAAAGTTGATGGTACATCCTGTCCAAGTGGGAAAAAGAACTAGAATGAGCTTTGGAAAGGTAAAAGAAGTTGCAGAAATGCCAAATCTGATTGAGGTTCAATTAGATTCATACAACTGGTTCCTAAAAGAAGGGCTTTATGAGGTTTTTGAAGATGTAAACCCTATAACTAACTTCACGGGAAATCTAGTTTTGGAGTTTACTGACTTCAAGCTTGACAAAGATAACATTAAGTACTTAGTAGAAGAGTGTAAAGAAAGAGATGCAACTTATGCTGCACCTTTAAAAGTATCTGTAAGACTTCAGAACAAGGAAACTGGAGAAATTAAAGAGCAAGAGGTTTTCATGGGAGATTTCCCATTAATGACTGAGCAAGGTACTTTTGTTATAAATGGAGCAGAAAGAGTTATAGTAAGCCAATTGGTTAGATCACCAGGTGTTTATTATAATGTGTCAAGAGATAAAAGTGGTAAGAAGCTATTTTCTTCAACAGTAATACCTAATAGAGGAGCATGGTTAGAGTATGAAACAGATTCTAATGATGTAATCTATGTAAGAATTGATAAGACAAGAAAGTTACCGATAACAATCTTAGCAAGAGCTATGGGTTTTGGAACTGATACTGAACTTATTGAGTATTTTGGTGAAGACGAAAGATTCAAGGCTACTATTGAAAAAGATAATACTAAGACTAAAGAAGAAGCACTATTAGAAATTTACAAGAGATTAAGACCAGGAGAACCACCAACTGTTGATAGTGCAGTATCTCTTATTGATTCATTATTTTTTGACGCAAAAAGATATGATTTATCTAGAGTTGGAAGATATAAATTCAATAAAAAGTTAGCTATAAACTTAAGAATTGCTAATCAAATAGCAGCAACAGATATAGTTAACCCAGAAACTGGAGAGATTCTGGTAGAGAAGAATCAAAAGATAGCAAGAACTGTAGCTAAAGAAATTCAAAATTTAGGGATAAACTCTGTAGATATATTAGTTGATGATAGAATCTTTAGAGTAATCGGAAATCACTTTGTTAAAATCCAAAATCATGTTGATTTTAATGTAGATGATTTGAATATTAAAGAAAATGTTCATTTCCCTACCCTAAAAGAAATTCTTGATACTTATTCTACTGAAAAAGAGATTAAGGATGCTATAAAGAAGAATATTAACAGACTTATACCTAAGCATATTGTTAGAGATGATATATATGCAACAATAAGTTATGAATTAGGATTACCTTATGGTATAGGAAATGTTGATGATATAGATCATTTAGGAAATAGAAGATTAAGAAGTGTTGGAGAACTTCTACAAAATCAATTTAGAATTGGTTTATCAAGAATGGAAAGAGTAGTTAAAGAAAGAATGACTATTCAAGACCAAGAAGGAATAACTCCACAAGTATTAATTAACATAAGACCAGTAGCAGCTGCTATTAAAGAATTCTTTGGTAGTTCACAGCTTTCTCAGTTCATGGATCAAACAAATCCATTATCTGAACTTACTCACAAAAGAAGATTATCAGCTTTAGGACCTGGAGGACTTTCGAGAGAAAGAGCTGGGTTTGAAGTTAGAGACGTTCACTACTCACACTATGGGAGAATGTGTCCGATAGAAACACCAGAAGGACCTAATATAGGACTTATAAACTCTTTAGCTACTTATGCAAGAGTTAATGAATATGGTTTTATAGAAACTCCTTATAGAGTTATAGATAAAGAAACTAGTCTTGTTACAAATGAGATTAGATACTTCACAGCAGATGTTGAAGATCAATATTACGTTGCACAAGCTAAGGAACCGATAGGAGAAGATGGAAAACTATTAGATTCTAGAGTTACTGTAAGATACATGGAAGATGTTCTTGTGATTCCTAGAGAAGATGTAGATTTAATTGATATATCTCCAAGACAAATAGTTTCTGTTGCTACTGCTATGATTCCTTTCTTAGAGAACGATGATGCTTCCAGAGCACTTATGGGATCTAACATGCAACGTCAAGCAGTTCCATTATTAAAACCACAAGCACCAATTGTAGGTACTGGGATTGAATTTAAAGCGGCTGTAGATTCTGGGGTTCTACCTAAAGCAGTTAATGCAGGGGTAGTGTCCTATGTAAGTGCTAATGAAGTTAGAGTTAAAAGAGATTCTGATGGAGGAACTGACACATACAGACTTCTAAAGTTCAAGAGAAGTAACCAAGGTACTTGTATTAATCAAAGACCTATAGTTTCTAAAGGCGAATACGTATCAAATGGTACTGTATTAGCTGATGGACCATCTACTGATTTAGGAGAAATAGCATTAGGTAAAAATATCAGAATGGGATTTATAACCTGGGAAGGATATAACTACGAAGATGCTATGCTTATTTCAGAAGAACTAGTTAGAGAGGATGTGTTCACATCTATTCATATAGAAGAATATGAATGTGAAGCTAGAGACACTAAATTAGGACCAGAAGAAATAACTAGGGATATTCCAAATGTTGGTGATGATGCAATAAGAGATCTTGACGAAAGAGGAATCATCAGAATTGGTGCTGAAGTTAGATCTGGAGATATTCTTGTAGGTAAAGTAACACCTAAAGGAGAAACTGAATTAACAGCAGAAGAAAGACTATTAAGGGCTATATTCGGAGAAAAAGCTAGAGAAGTAAGAGATACTTCTTTAAGAGTTCCTCATGGAGAAGCTGGTATAATAGTTGATGTTAAAGTGTTCACTAGAGAAAATGGTGATGAACTTACTCCAGGAGTTAATGAATTAGTTAGATGTTATATAGCACAAAAGAGAAAAATATCTGTTGGAGATAAGATGGCTGGACGTCATGGAAACAAAGGGGTTATTTCTAGAGTTTTACCAGAAGAAGATATGCCATTTTTACCTGATGGAAGACCACTACAAATATGTCTAAACCCTCTAGGGGTTCCTTCACGTATGAATATTGGTCAGGTACTTGAAGTTCATTTAGGATGGGCAGCAAGTAAATTAGGTTGGCATATAGCTACACCAGTATTTGATGGAGCTACAGAAAAAGATATTGAAAACTGTCTTGAAGATGCAGGATATAATGCAAATGGAAAGACTGTACTTTATGATGGTAGAACTGGAGAACCGTTTGATAACTCTGTTACTGTTGGGATAATGTATATCTTAAAACTAGCCCATTTGGTTGATGATAAGATACATGCTAGATCTACAGGTCCATACTCACTAGTTACTCAACAACCACTTGGAGGTAAAGCTCAATTTGGTGGTCAAAGATTTGGTGAGATGGAAGTTTGGGCACTTGAAGCTTATGGTGCTGCTCATACATTACAGGAAATTTTAACAGTTAAATCAGATGATATTGTAGGTAGAGTTAAAACTTACGAATCAATTGTAAAAGGTGAAAATATACCTGAACCAGGCGTACCTGAGTCATTTAAGGTTCTTATTAAAGAACTTCAAGCTCTTTGCTTAGATGTAAGAGTTCTTAATGATGAAAATCAAGAAGTTAAACTTAAAGAATTGACAGAAGATGATGACGCAGTTGAATTAGATGTAAATATAGAGGGTAATGAAGATTTTGTACCAGCAACTCCAGATGGAGAAGATAGTTATTTAACTGGAGATGAGGAATTGGAAGAAGAGTTAGATTATGAATCATTCCAATTAGATGAATTCCAAGAAGATTTAGAACTTGATGATTTTAATGATGAACACTAATTTGAAGGGAGGATATACCCTTGATCGAATTAAATAATTTTGATGCATTGCAAATAGGTTTGGCTTCTCCACAACAGATAAGAGAATGGTCTAGAGGGGAAGTTAAAAAACCAGAAACTATTAACTATAGAACATTAAAGCCAGAAAGAGATGGTTTGTTCTGTGAAAGAATATTTGGACCACAAAAGGATTGGGAATGTCATTGTGGAAAATATAAGAGAGTAAGATATAAGGGAATTGTCTGCGATAGATGTGGAGTAGAGGTAACTAAAGCTAAGGTAAGAAGAGAGAGAATGGGGCATATAGAACTTGCTGCCCCTGTATCTCACATATGGTATTTTAAAGGGATTCCGTCAAGAATGGGGCTAATATTAGATATGTCTCCAAGGGCTCTTGAAAAAATATTGTATTTTGCTTCTTATGTAGTGATAAACCCTAAAGAAACACCATTATTAAAGAAACAGTTATTAAATGAAAAAGAATATAGAGAAGCTGTAGATAAATATGGTGAGGAAAGTTTTGTAGCTGGAATGGGTGCTGAATCTATAAAAATGTTATTAGGAGAAATAGATTTAGAGAAACATTCAGTAGAGCTTAAAGAAGAATTAAAACAAAGTACAGGTCAAAAGAAAGTTAGAATAATTAGAAGATTAGAAGTTGTTGAATCTTTCAGAAAATCAGGAAACAATCCTGAATGGATGATAGTTGATGTTATACCAGTTATACCTCCAGATTTAAGACCAATGGTTCAATTAGACGGAGGAAGATTTGCAACGTCTGACTTAAATGATCTATATAGAAGAGTTATAAACAGAAATAACAGACTTAAAAAACTTTTAGATCTTGGAGCTCCTGACATAATAGTGAGAAACGAAAAAAGAATGCTTCAAGAAGCTGTAGATGCACTAATAGATAATGGTAGAAGAGGAAGACCTGTTACAGGTCCTGGAAACAGACCACTTAAATCTTTGTCTGATATGCTTAAAGGTAAGCAAGGAAGATTTAGACAAAATCTTCTTGGTAAAAGAGTTGATTACTCAGGAAGATCTGTTATAGTTGTTGGACCTGAGTTAAAGATGTACCAATGTGGGCTTCCAAAAGAAATGGCTCTAGAATTATTTAAGCCATTTGTTATGAAAAAATTAGTTCAAGATGGTGTAGCTCATAATATAAAAGCTGCTAAGAGAATGGTTGAAAGAGTTAGTGCTCAGGTGTGGGATATACTTGAAGAAGTAATAAGTGATCATCCTGTATTATTAAACCGTGCTCCTACTCTTCATAGATTAGGTATTCAAGCATTCCAACCAGTTTTAGTTGAAGGTAGAGCTATTAAACTTCATCCATTAGTTTGTACAGCTTATAATGCTGACTTCGACGGTGACCAAATGGCTGTTCACGTTCCTTTATCAGTTGAAGCACAAGCAGAAGCTAGATTCTTAATGCTAGCTGCTGGAAATATACTAAAACCATCTGATGGTAAGCCAGTTTCTGTACCTACACAGGATATGGTTCTAGGTTCTTACTATCTAACTGTAGATAAAGATGGTGTTAAAGGAGAGGGATCTTACTTCTCTTCAGTAGATGAAGTGCTTATGGCATATTCGTTAAAGGAAATTGATATTCATGCTAAAATAAATGTAAGATTGTATAGAGAAATAGATGGTAAACTTGAAAGTGGAATAGTTAAAACTACTGTAGGAAAGATTATATTTAATGAATCAATTCCTCAAGATCTTGGATATGTAGATAGAACTAATCCTGCTGAAAGATTTAATCTAGAGGTTGATTTCTTGGTGACAAAAGGTACACTTGGGGGAGTAATTGATAGATGCTATGTTAAACATGGTCCAACTAAGACTTCTGTAATGTTAGATAATATTAAAGCTACAGGTTATCATTATTCTTCAATTGGAGCTATTACAATAGCAGCTTCAGATATGATAGTTCCTCAAAGAAAATATGAGTTACTTGAAGAAACTGACAAAACAGTTGATAGAATTGAAAAGATGTTTAGAAGAGGATTGATTTCAGAAGAAGAAAGATATGATAGAGTTATTCAAAAGTGGACTGATACGACTGAAGAAGTTGCGAATGCACTTATGGATAGTATGGATAAGTTTAATCCTATATATATGATGGCGGATTCTGGAGCCAGAGGATCTAAATCTCAGATCAAGCAATTAGCTGGTATGAGAGGGCTTATGGCAAATCCTTCAGGTAAGATTATAGAATTACCTATTAGAGCATCATTTAGAGAAGGCCTAGATGTATTAGAGTACTTTATATCAACTCATGGAGCTAGAAAAGGTAATGCTGATACAGCTCTTAAAACAGCTGACTCTGGATACTTAACAAGAAGACTTGTTGATGTATCTCAAGATGTTATAGTTAGAAGTCAGGATTGTGGAACAACTGAAGGAATAGTTGTTGCAGATATCAAAGAAGGAAATGAAGTTATCGAAGGTTTAAAGGAAAGATTAACAGGAAGATATAATGCTGAAGACATAATTAATCCAGAAACTGGAGAGGTTATACTTGCTAAAGATAACTATATGGATGTTCATATGGCTGATAAAATAGTAAAAGCTGGTGTTAAGAAAGTTAAAATTAGATCAGTATTTACATGTAAGGCTAAAGTTGGAGTTTGTGCTAAGTGTTATGGTATGAACATGGCAACTGGACAAAAGATAAATATCGGTGAAGCAGTAGGTATTATAGCAGCTCAATCTATAGGAGAACCAGGAACTCAGCTTACAATGAGAACATTCCATACAGGTGGAGTTGCTGGAGCGGATATAACTCAAGGGCTTCCTAGAGTTGAGGAGTTATTTGAAGCTAGAAAACCTAAGGGATTAGCTATAGTAAGTGAAATACATGGTACAGTTAAGTTTGAAGAGACAAAGAAAAAGAGAGTAGTTTATGTAGTATCTAACGAAGGTGCTGAGAAAACTTATGATATACCTTTTGGATCAAGACTTAAGGTTAGTGATGGAGATATAGTTTCAGCTGGAGATGAAATCACAGAAGGATCTGTAAATCCACATGATATCATGGGTATTAAGGGAGTAGATGGGGCTAGACAATATCTGCTTTCAGAAGTTCAAAAAGTTTATAGACTACAAGGTGTTGATATAAATGATAAACATCTTGAAGTAGTAGTTAGACAAATGACTAGAAAAGTTAAGATAAGCGAATCAGGTGATACTGAACTATTATCAGGAACTTTAATAGATATGTTTGATTTTGATGAAGAAAATGCTAGAGTGGAAGCTTTTGGTGGAGAACCAGCTCAAGGAGAAAAGGTACTTCTAGGTATAACTAAAGCAGCTCTTGCAACGGATAGTTTCCTTTCCGCAGCGTCATTCCAAGAAACTACAAGAGTTCTTACTGATGCAGCAATAAAAGGAAAAATAGATCCACTTCTTGGATTGAAGGAAAATGTAATTATTGGTAAACTGATTCCGGCAGGAACAGGTATGTTGAGATATAGAACAGTAAAACTCAATACTGAGGATAATATTGCAGATGAAATAGATGAAATTGCTATTGAAGATTAAACAATCAATATTATTGACATGTGTATGCTTAGATGATAAAATAAACTTTGTGTGATTTGTAAGCTACTGTATAGTATACATTTGTCTACATGATTACATGAGCAAAGTTTTCTAAACTTTGCCCATGTTCTATATAATTGGGGGGATTTCATGATAGACAGACTGATAGGGAAAAAACTTATTGGGATTAAACAATGTGCTAAAGCTATGAAAAATGGTTCCGGTACAAAGTTATATGTAGCTAAAGATTCAGATGAAAGGTTAATTTTACCTTTAATAGAATTAGCCACAGAAAAAAACATTCAAATTAATTATGTTGACACCATGAGGGATTTAGGCAAAATGTGTAGCATAGAAGTAGGTGCAACATCTGCTTTAATGCTTGAATAACGCAATTATCTAATTTATATAGATAAGTGAAAAAATCAGGAGGTGAAACCATGCCAACTATTAGCCAATTAGTAAGAAAAGGTAGAAAGACAGTTGTTACTAAATCAACTGCACCAGCACTAAAGGAATGTCCACAAAGAAGAGGAGTATGTACAGTAGTTAAAACTACGACTCCAAAGAAACCAAACTCAGCTCTAAGAAAAATAGCAAGAGTTAGATTAACTAACGGTTACGAAGTAACAGCTTATATCGGAGGAGTAGGTCACAACTTACAAGAGCACAGCGTTGTTCTTATAAGAGGTGGTAGAGTTAAGGATCTTCCAGGTGTTAGATATCATATTGTTAGAGGAGCTCTTGATTCTGCAGGAGTTGCTAACAGAATGCAAGCAAGATCAAAGTATGGTGCAAAGAGACCAAAGAAAAAATAATATGGTAATTTAGTGCAATGCCTTCAGCATTTACATAGATAAAGAAAAATCTTTAATATATACTGCAGGAGCAGCGCACTTTACGGCAAATGAGTCGAGTACCAATGAACTTAAACTAAGATTGTTAAGGAGGGAAGAAAAGTGCCAAGAAAAGGACATATATCTAAAAGAGATGTATTAGCAGATCCAGTTTACAACTCAAAGGTTGTAACAAAATTAATCAACAGTATAATGGAAGATGGTAAAAAAGGGGTAGCACAAAAAGTGTGTTACGGAGCTTTTGAAACTATTGAACAAAAAACAGGTAAAGACCCATTAGAAGTATTCGAGGCAGCAATGAATAATATAATGCCATTACTAGAAGTAAAGGCAAGAAGAATAGGTGGAGCTAACTATCAAGTTCCAATAGAAGTTAGACCAGAAAGAAGACAGACTTTAGGTTTAAGATGGTTACTTATCGCAACTAAAAAAAGAGGCGAAAAGTACATGAGAGAAAAATTAGCTGGAGAATTAATGGATGCAGCTAATAATACTGGAGCAGCTGTTAAGAAGAGAGAAGATACTCACAAAATGGCTGAAGCTAATAAAGCATTTGCTCATTACAGATACTAATTTCAAAACTGTTTTGGCTAATGCCAAAACAGTTTTATCTAATTTAAAAAACACAATTTGAGAGGAGGAAATTTCATGGCTAGAAAATATCCTTTAGACAAATTCCGTAATTTTGGAATAATGGCTCATATAGATGCTGGTAAAACAACAACTACTGAGCGTATATTATTCTATACAGGAAGAAGCCATAAAATTGGTGAAGTTCATGAAGGAGCAGCTACTATGGACTGGATGGTTCAAGAGCAAGAAAGAGGTATAACAATTACTTCCGCTGCTACAACATGTGTATGGAAAGATCATGAATTGAATATTATAGATACACCAGGACACGTAGACTTTACGATAGAGGTTGAAAGATCACTAAGAGTACTAGATGGAGCAGTAACTGTTCTTGATGCTAAATCTGGTGTTGAACCTCAAACTGAAACTGTTTGGAGACAGGCGGATAAGTATGGTGTTCCAAGAATGATTTATGTAAATAAAATGGATGCTACTGGTGCTGATTTCTTTAGATGTATTAATACAGTTAGAGATAGATTAAAAGCTAATGCAGTTCCAATACAAATTCCAATTGGATCAGAAGAAAACTTCAAAGGTATTGTTGATCTTATTAAAAATAAAGCCGAAGTATATTATGATGATTTAGGTAAGGATGTTAGAGAAGAAGATGTACCTGCAGACTTAGCGGATCAAGCTGAAGAATATAGAGGAGCTTTAATTGAAGCAATAGCTGAAACTGATGAAGAATTAATGATGAAATACCTAGATGGTGAAGAAATAACTGTTGATGAGTTAAAAGCAGCTTTAAGAAAAGCTACTATAGCAAATGAGATAGTTCCATGTATATGTGGATCTTCATATAAAAATAAAGGTGTACAATTAATGATCGATGGAGTTGTTGATTACTTACCATCACCATTAGATATACCACCAGTTCAAGGTACTTCTTTAGATGGCGAAGAAGATTCAAGAGAGGCTTCAGACGAAGTTCCAATGTCTTCATTAGCATTTAAAATTGCTACTGACCCATTTGTTGGTAAGTTAGCATTTACAAGAATATATTCTGGAGTAATGCGTAGTGGTTCTTATGTTCTTAACTCAACTAAGGGCAAAAAAGAAAGAGTTGGAAGACTTGTAAAAATGCATGCAAATACAAGAGAAGAAGTTCAAGAGCTAGAAGCTGGTGAATTAGGAGCTGTTATTGGATTAAAGAACACTACTACAGGTGATACTTTATGTGATGAAAACAATCCAATAATACTTGAATCTATGGAATTCCCAGAACCAGTTATAAATGTAGCTATTGAACCTAAAACAAAAGCAAGCCAAGAGAAGATGGGATTAGCATTAGCTAAGTTAGCTGAAGAAGATCCATCATTCAGAACTTGGACTGATGAAGAAACTGGTCAAACAATTATTGCAGGTATGGGTGAATTACACTTAGAAATAATTGTTGATAGACTTACAAGAGAGTTTAAAGTTGAGTGTAACGTAGGGGCTCCACAAGTTGCTTACAAAGAAACAATTAGATCTGCTGTTAAAGCGGAAGCTAAATACGCTAAGCAATCAGGTGGTAAGGGTCAATATGGTCACTGTGTAATTGAAATGGAACCTACTGAAGGCGAATATGTATTTGAAAATGCTGTAGTTGGAGGAGCTATTCCAAGAGAATACATTCCAGCAATAGATAATGGAATACAAGAAGCTTCAAAAAATGGTATCATAGCAGGATATCCAGTTATCAACTTTAAGATTAAGTTAGTTCATGGATCTTACCATGAAGTTGACTCCTCAGAAATGGCATTTAAGATTGCAGGATCTATGGCGTTTAAAAATGCGATGTCAAAAGCAAGTCCAGTATTACTTGAACCATCAATGAAGGTTGAAGTTACTATGCCAGAAGAGTATATGGGTGACGTAATCGGAGACATAAACTCAAGAAGAGGAAGAATTGAAGGTATGGAAGCATTAAATGGTGCTCAAGTAGTTAGAGCATTCGTTCCACTTTCAGAAATGTTTGGTTATGCAACTACTTTGAGATCAAGAACTCAAGGTAGAGGAGTTTACTCAATGGTATTTGATCATTATGAGGAAGTTCCAAAGAACATTCAAGAGCAAATAGCAGGAAAAAGAGCTTAATAGCTTTTAAAATAAGTTATTCTAAATTTGACCTTATTAAGGAGGAAAATAAAAATGGCTAAGTCAAAATTCGAAAGAAATAAACCACACGTAAATATTGGAACAATAGGACACGTAGACCACGGTAAGACAACATTAACAGCAGCAATAACAACAGTATTAGCAAAAAAAGGGTTTGCAGAAGCATTTAACTATGCAGATATAGATAAGGCACCAGAAGAAAAAGAGAGAGGTATAACAATAAATACCGCTCACGTAGAATACCAAACAGAAAACAGACACTACGCACACGTAGACTGTCCAGGACATGCTGACTATGTAAAGAACATGATAACAGGAGCAGCACAAATGGATGGAGCGATCTTAGTTGTATCAGCAGCAGACGGTCCAATGCCACAAACAAGAGAACATATACTACTAGCATCAAGAGTAGGAGTTGACTATATCGTAGTATTCTTAAACAAAGCAGATATGGTAGATGACGAAGAGTTATTAGAGTTAGTAGAAATGGAAGTAAGAGAATTACTAAGTGAATACAACTTCCCAGGAGATGATATTCCAGTAATAAAAGGATCAGCATTACAAGCATTAGAAAACCCAACAGATGAAGCTAAAATAGCACCAATCTTAGAGTTAATGGAAGCAGTAGATAGCTATATCCCAACACCAGAAAGAGCAACAGATAAACCATTCTTAATGCCAGTAGAAGATGTATTCACAATTACTGGTAGAGGAACAGTTGCGACTGGAAGAGTAGAAAGAGGAATACTACACGTAGGAGACGAAGCAGAAATCGTTGGACTAAGTGAAGATAGAAGAAAAGTAGTAGTAACAGGAATAGAAATGTTCAGAAAGTTACTAGATGAAGCACAAGCAGGAGATAATATAGGAGCATTATTAAGAGGGGTACAAAGAACAGATATCGAAAGAGGTCAAGTACTTTCAAAAACTGGATCAGTAAACCCACATAGTGCATTCGTAGGTCAAGTTTACGTATTAAAGAAAGAAGAAGGCGGAAGACATACACCATTCTTTGATGGATATAGACCACAATTCTATTTCAGAACAACAGACGTAACAGGATCAATCAAATTACCAGATGGAATGGAAATGGTAATGCCAGGAGACCACATAGATATGAATGTTGAATTAATAACAACAGTAGCTATGGATGAAGGATTAAGATTTGCTATAAGAGAAGGCGGAAGAACTGTAGGTTCTGGAGTTGTTACTACTATAGTTAAATAGTTTTAAAAAAAGATATAAATAGCGCTAAAAAACAGTGATATCACAAAAAAAAGGTAATAGGGGACGCCCTATTACTTTTTTTATAAAAAAGACTATTAACACTTATAAAATAATAGAATATGGGTTAGAATTTAAAAAGATAAATAGATAAAAATTAAGTTAAAAAAAACTTGCTAAGGAAATAGTTATATAGTATAATAAAGAAGTTGCAAAGCATACAGCGATGATTCAAGAGGTTGCCGGACTTCCGGGTAATTCTTGTTGAGCACGTTAGAATCTAGAATTCGACGACAGTTGTGTTTGTTTGTGTTTAAAGGTTGGATACACCTGGGACAGTTTACATTAATACAGCTGGTGTGCGTTAGAAGTAAAGCGTACATGAAAAGGAGGGAATAAGATGTCAAAACAAAAAATCAGAATAAGATTAAAGGCGTTTGATCACACAATATTAGATCAATCAGCTGAAAAAATTGTTGAAACTGCAAAAGCTACAGGAGCTAAGGTAGCAGGTCCAATACCACTACCAACTGAAAAAGATGTGATTACAGTATTAAGAGCCGTTCATAAGTACAAAGATTCTAGAGAACAGTTCGAAATAAGAACTCACAAGAGACTAATTGATATAGTTAATCCATCACCAAAAACTGTTGATGCATTAATGAGATTGAATCTTCCAGCTGGTGTTGATATAGAAATAAAACTATAGAAGATTTAATAAAAAATTAACAATTTAAATTAATAGACTATTATGATTGCAGATGCAATCCGCTAATATGTTTAGGAGGTGTAGTAAATGAAAAAAGCTATAATCGGAAAGAAAATAGGTATGACACAAATTTTCGATGCTAATGGCAAAGTAGTTCCAGTAACAGTTGTAGAAGCTGGTCCATGTGTAGTGGTACAAAAGAAAACAACTGAAAAAGATGGATATGAAGCTATTCAAGTTGGATTCGGTGATATAAGAGAAAAGTTAGTTAATAAACCTAGAAAAGGACATTTCGCAAAAGCCAATGTAGCTTTAAAGAGAACTTTAAAAGAGTTCAGATTAGAAGACATTAGCAGCTACGAAATAGGTCAAGAAATAAAGGTTGACATATTTGAAGTTGGAGATAAAGTGGATGTTTCTGGGATTTCTAAAGGTAAGGGATTCCAAGGAACAATAAAAAGATGGAATGCAAGCAGAGGACCTATGTCACATGGATCTAAGTTCCATAGAGCAGTAGGTTCAATGGGAGCGTCATCTGATCCATCAAGAACTTTCAAAAACAAAAGAATGCCAGGACATATGGGAGCAGAAAAAACTACTGTATTAAATTTAGAAGTAGTTAAAATAATGCCTGAAAAGAACCTAATATTAATAAAGGGTGGTATCCCAGGTCCAAACAAAGCAACAGTAGTTATAAGAAACGCTGTTAAAGCTTAATTCACTAGAAAGGAGGAAGCAGGATGCCTACAGTAGGATTGTTCAATAAAGAAGGTCAAAAAGTTGGAGATTTCCAACTAAATGAAAATGTGTTCGGAGTTGAAATTAATGAAGCAGCACTTCATCAAGTAGTTGTTGCACTATTAGCTAACAAAAGACAAGGAACACAATCAGCTAAAACAAGAGCTGAAGTAAGAGGAGGCGGAATTAAGCCTTGGAGACAAAAAGGAACTGGTAGAGCAAGACAAGGTTCTATAAGAGCACCACAATGGATACATGGTGGAGTTGTATTTGCACCAAAACCAAGAGACTATAAAGTTTCAGTTCCAAAAACTATGAGAAGAGTTGCTATGAAATCAGCATTATCAAGTAAGGTAGCTGAAAATGAATTAATAGTTTTAGAAAGCTTAGAATTAGCAGCTCCAAAGACTAAAGATGTTGTTAATATTTTAAAAGCATTCGAAGCTAAGAAAACTTTAATAGTAACTGCTGAATCAAACGAAAATGTTTATAAATCAGCAAGAAACATTCAAGGTGTAGCTGTTTTACCAGTTAACAATATAAATGTTTATGACTTGTTAAAGTATGAAAAAGTATTAATTACTAAGGATGCTGTAACTAAGATTGAGGAGGTGTACGCATAATGAAATTAACTAGCCATGATATTATAAGAAAACCTGTTATAACTGAAAAAAGTATGGCAGAAATGGCAGATAGAAAATACACCTTCATAGTTCATACATCAGCAAACAAAGTTCAAATAAAAAGAGCTATTGAAGAAGTTTTTGGCGTAAAAGTTGAAGATGTCAATACTATGAATATTGAAGGAAAAACTAAAAGAGTTGGCGTTCACGTAGGAAAGAGAGCTAGCTATAAGAAGGCAACTATTAAGTTGGCAGAAGATAGCAAAGGAATAGAATTCTTCGAAGGAATGCTACAATAACAAAGCGTATTATTGGCTAAGAAGCCAGAGAAGCTACAGTAAGGAGGGAATTTTAAATGGCAGTTAAGAAGTTTAACCCTACTACCCCATCAAGAAGAGAGATGACTATGTCAACATTTGATGAAATAACAACAAATGTACCTGAGAAATCACTTCTTGTATCTTTAACTAAGACTGGTGGTAGAAATGCTCAAGGTAAAATAACTGTAAGACACCATGGTGGTGGCGCTAAGAGAAAATATAGAATAATAGATTTTAAAAGAAATAAGGATGGTATTCCTGCAAAAGTTGCAACTATAGAATACGATCCAAACAGAACAGCTTATATAGCATTAGTTGTATACGCTGATGGGGAGAAGAGATACATATTAGCTCCAGTTGGATTAAAAGTTGGAGATGTAGTAGTATCAGGACCTAACTCTGATATCAAGCCAGGTAACACACTTGCTCTAAAGGATATGCCAGTTGGTACAATTGTACACAATATAGAATTACAAGCAGGTAAAGGTGGTCAATTAGTTAGATCAGCAGGAGCTTCAGCTCAGTTAATGGCTAAAGAAGGAAACTATGCAACACTTAGATTACCTTCAGGTGAAATGAGATACGTTAGAATAGAGTGTAGAGCTACTATCGGTACAGTATCAAATACAACTAATAATATAGTTAATTTAGGAAAAGCTGGTAGAAAGAGACACATGGGATGGAGACCTACAGTAAGAGGATCTGTCATGAACCCTAATGACCATCCACACGGTGGTGGTGAAGGTAAATCACCAGTTGGTAGACCAAGTCCAGTTACTCCATGGGGTAAACCAGCACTTGGATACAAAACAAGAAAACACAAGAAGTACTCAGATAGATTCATCATCAAGAGAAGAAATAGCAAATAGTATGAAGAGAATATATATTTCTCTTCATAGTCTGCAAGCATAAAGGTTAATGAAGGGAGGATTTCAAGTGAGTAGATCAATTAAAAAGGGACCTTTTATAAAAGATAGTCTTTTAAAGAAAATAGAAGAAATGAATGCAAGTGGAGATAAGAAGGTAGTAAAGACATGGTCAAGAACTTCAACAATATTTCCACAAATGATTGGTCACACTATAGCTGTACATGATGGAAGAAAACATGTTCCAGTTTATGTATCAGAAGATATGGTTGGACACAAACTAGGAGAATTCGCTTTAACTAGAACTTATAAAGGTCACGTGAACACAGAAAAGTCATCAAAGAGAAAGTAGTAGCCTAGAAAGGAGGATCATCAATGGAAGCTAGAGCTATAGCTAAGTATATAAGAATGTCTCCTTTGAAAGTAGGAGTAGTTCTTAACTTAATAAGAGGAAAGAATGTTAATGAAGCTTTCGCAATATTACAATATACTCCAAAAGACGCTGCAGTTGTTATAAACAAAGTGTTGAAATCAGCTGTTGCTAATGCAGAGAATAATTTAAACTTAGATTTAAGTAAATTATATGTTGCAGAAGCTCACGTAGGTCAAGGTCCTACATTAAAGAGATTTAGACCACATGCTCAAGGTAGAGCGTTCAGAATTAATAAAAGAACTAGCCACATAACTGTAGTAGTTAAAGAAAGAGCATAGTAGAAGGAGGGAAATAGATTGGGTCAAAAAGTACATCCTCATGGACTTAGAGTTGGTGTAATCAAAGGTTGGGACGCAAAATGGTATGCTAATAAAAAGAATTTTGCAGATAACCTTGTTGAAGATAACCAAATAAGAGAATTTGTAAAGAAGAAACTATACTCAGCTGGTATATCAAAGATTGAAATCGAAAGATATACTAATAGAGTTAAGCTAAATATATCTACTGCTAAACCAGGTGTTGTTATTGGTAGAGGCGGATCAGGAATAGAAGCATTAAAAAAAGATTTAGAAAAATTCGTTACTGAAAAAAATATACTAATAAATATAGTAGAAATCAAAAACTCTGAAGTTGAAGCACAATTAATGGCTGAGAATGTAGCAGCTCAATTAGAAAAGAGAATATCTTTTAGAAGAGCTATGAAACAAACAATTCAAAGAGCTATGAGATCAAGTGTTAAGGGAGTTAAGATTGCATGTTCAGGTAGATTAGGCGGAGCTGAAATCGCAAGAACAGAGCACTATCATGAAGGAACTATACCACTACAAACTTTAAGAGCTGATATAGATTATGGATTTGCTGAAGCAGATACAACATATGGAAAAATTGGAGTTAAAGTGTGGGTATACAACGGAGAAATTCTTCCAACTAAGAAAGTGGAAAAGGAAGAAATTAACGCGTAATAAGGAAAGGAGGAATACGTCATGTTAATGCCTAAAAGAGTAAAACATCGTAAGGTACAACGTGGTAGAATGAAAGGAAAAGCTACTAGAGGTAATTTCCTTGCATATGGAGATTTCGGTATTCAAGCTACATCTTGCGGATGGATAACAAGCAATCAAATAGAGTCTGCCAGAATCGCAATTAATAGATACATTAGAAGAGGAGGAAAACTTTGGATAAAGATTTTCCCAGATAAGCCAGTTACTGAAAAACCAGCTGAAACAAGAATGGGTTCCGGTAAAGGATCACCAGAGTATTGGGTAGCGGTTGTTAAGCCAGGCAGAGTATTGTTCGAACTATCAGGAGTTCAAGAAGAAGTTGCTAGAGAAGCAATGAGACTTGCTCAGCATAAACTTCCTGTAAAGAGTAAGTTCGTTACAAGAAGAGATTTTGAGGAAATGGGTGGTGAAGAATAATGAAGGCTAATGATTTAAAAGAGTTAAGATCAAGCAATCCTCAAGATTTAAAGGTTAAGTTAGGTGACCTTAAGGCTGAATTATTCAACTTAAGATTCCAATTAGCTACAGGACAGTTAGAAAACCCAATGAGAATTAGAGAAGTTAAGAAATCAATTGCCCAAATTAAGACTATCATCAGAGAAGAAGAATTAAAGGCGATTGAGCAGTAATTTCGATAGGCTGAAAGGAGGTAAGTCCCAGTGGAAAGAGGATTAAGAAAAAAGAGAATTGGTAGAGTCGTTTCAGATAAAATGGATAAGACAATTGTAGTTGCTGTTGAGACTAAGGTTAGACACCCATTATACGGAAAAACTGTTAACAGAACTACTAAATTTAAAGCTCATGATGAAAATAATGAAGCTAAATTAAATGATAGAGTATTAATAATGGAAACTAGACCATTATCAAAAGATAAGAGATGGAGACTAGTTGAGATCATCGAGAGAGCGAAGTAGTCTTTCGTAAGATTGAAAGGAGGTTAATTATATGATACAACAACAAACCTTACTAAAAGTTGGAGACAATTCTGGTGCGAAAGAAATTATGTGTATCAGAGTTTTAGGTGGATCCAAGAGAAAGTACGGAAATATTGGAGATATAATCGTTGCTTCAGTTAAAAGTGCAACACCAGGTGGAGTTGTTAAAAAGGGTGACGTTGTAAAAGCAGTTATAGTAAGATCAGTAAGAGGATTAAGAAGAGCTGATGGGTCATATATAAAATTTGACGAGAATGCAGCTGTTATTATAAAAGATGATAAGCAACCAAGAGGAACTCGTATCTTCGGACCAGTTGCTAGGGAGCTAAGAGATAAAGAATTTAATAAAATATTATCATTAGCACCAGAAGTTCTATAATAGAGTAGGAGGTGGCTAAGGTGAAGGTACACGTAAGAAAGAACGACACAGTTATAGTTATATCAGGACAAGATTCAGGAAAAACTGGCGAAGTTTTAAAAGTAATACCTAAGAGCGGTAAAGTTATCGTTAAAGGCGTTAATATAGTAAGTAAGCACCAAAAACCAAACAAAGAAAATATGCAAGGTGGTATAATCAAAAAGGAAGCTGCAATATACAGCTCAAAAGTAATGTTATACTGTACTAAATGCAAAAATGCTACAAGAATAGCAAACAAAATCTTAGAAGATGGTTCTAAGGTAAGAGTATGTAAGAAGTGTGGAGAAACATTCTAGATCTGAAAGGAGGGTTCTTTAAATGGTACCTAGACTACATGAAAAATATGAAAAAGAAGTAGTTCAAGCGATGATCGAGAAGTTCGGATATAAGAACGTCATGGAAGTACCAAAGCTTGAAAAAATCGTAATAAATATGGGAGTTGGAGAGGCTAAAGAAAACCAAAAGGTTTTAGAATCAGCAGTTAATGATTTAACATTGATTTCAGGACAAAAGCCAATCTTAACTAGATCAAAGAAATCAGTTGCGAACTTTAAAATAAGAGAAAATATGCCTTTAGGTTGCAAAGTAACATTAAGAAGAGCAAAAATGTTTGAATTTGCAGATAGATTAATGTCTACAGCACTTCCTAGAGTTAGAGACTTTAGAGGAGTTTCTGCTAATTCTTTTGATGGCAGAGGAAACTACGCTTTAGGAATTAAAGAACAATTAATATTCCCAGAAATCGAGTATGACAAAATTGATAAAGTTAGAGGGATGGATATTATCTTCGTTACAAGTGCAAATACTGACGAAGAAGCAAGAGAATTGTTAAGATTTCTTGGTATGCCATTCGCTCAATAATAAGGAGGGGATATCGTGGCACGTAAAGCAATGATCGAAAAGTGGAAAAAAGAACCTAAATATTCAACAAGAGCGTACACTAGATGCAGAATATGTGGAAGACCACATGCGGTGCTAAAGAAATTTGGTATCTGCAGAATTTGCTTCAGAGAACTTGCTTATAAGGGTCAAATTCCTGGATGCAAAAAGGCAAGCTGGTAATATCTAATGTAGTGAAAGGAGGCACAATTCAATGGTTATGACAGATCCAATTGCAGATTTGCTAACACGTATAAGAAATGCAAATGCTGTAAGACACGAAACAGTAGAGATTCCTTCTTCAAATGTAAAGAAGGCTTTAGCTAATATATTACTACAAGAAGGTTATGTTAAAGAAATAGAAGAATATAACGACGGTGTAGTACCTATGTTAAGAATAGCGCTTAAATACGGTGCTAATAAGGAAAGAGTAATAACTGGTCTTAAGAGAATATCTAAACCAGGATTAAGAGTTTACTGTAAAAAAGATGAAGTACCTAAAGTACTTAATGGTTTAGGAGTTGCTGTTATATCAACTTCTAAAGGAGTTATAGTAGATAGAGAAGCTAGAAACCAAGGTTTAGGCGGAGAAGTTATCTGCTATGTATGGTAATTTTCAGATTGAAAAATATCTATAAAGTTTTAATATAGAAATGTTCTAAAATGGAATACAGGAGGTGCAATTATGTCAAGAGTAGGTAGATTACCAATAGCTATTCCAGCTGGAACTACTGTTACAGTAACACCAGAGAACGTTGTTACTGTAAAAGGAGCTAAAGGTGAGTTAGTAAAAACTATGCACAAAGACATAAAAATAGCAGTTGAAGACAATCAAGTTGTTGTAACAAGACCAAGCGACAACAAAGATCATAGAGCTCTTCACGGATTAACAAGAGCACTTATAAATAATATGGTTACTGGAGTTTCTCAAGGGTATGCAAAGACTCTTGAACTAGTAGGCGTAGGTTATAGAGCTCAAATTCAAGGAACAAAATTAGTTATGAATCTTGGATATTCTCATCCAGTAGAAATAGAACCAATTACAGGGGTTACTTTCAAAACTGATGGAACTACTAAGGTTATAGTTGAAGGTATAGACAAAGAAAAAGTTGGGGCTGCTGCTGCTGACATTAGATCATGGAGAGAGCCAGAGCCATATAAAGGCAAAGGTATTAAGTACTCTAATGAAGTTATTAGACGTAAAGAAGGTAAAACTGGTAAGAAATAATAGAAAGGAGTGAGACTTATGTTCAAAAAGGTAGACAGAAAACAATCAAGAGAGAAACGTCACCTAAGAGTTCGTAAGAAAATATTTGGGACTCCTGAAAGACCAAGATTATGTGTTTTCAGAAGTGATAAAAATATATATGCTCAAATCATAGATGATGTTAACGCTGTAACACTTGTTGCTGCTTCAAGTTTAGATAAAGACTTCGATGGAAAAGCAGGAAGCAACAAAGAAGCTGCTAGAATAGTTGGAACTGCAGTTGCAAAGAAAGCTATTGAAAAAGGAATTTCAGATGTGGTATTTGACAGAGGTGGATACATATACCATGGAAGAATTCAAGAGTTAGCTGAAGGTGCAAGAGAAGCAGGCCTTAAATTCTAAAAAACAAGGAGGGAAATAAATGAGAATCGATCCTAGCACACTAGACCTTAAAGAAAAGGTTGTTTTCATAAACAGAGTAACTAAGGTTGTTAAGGGTGGTAGAAACTTCAGATTCAGCGCTTTAGTCGTTGTAGGTGACGAAAACGGACACGTAGGCGTTGGAATGGGAAAATCAGTTGAAATACCTGAAGCAATCAGAAAAGGAATTGAAGACGCAAAGAAAAATTTAGTAGAAGTTGCTATGGTTGGAACAACTGTTCCACATCAAATATATGGAAAATTCGGTACTGGTAATGTTCTAATAATGCCAGCTACAGAAGGTACAGGAGTTATCGCTGGAGGTCCAGCTAGAGCTGTTCTTGAATTAGCAGGACTAAAAGATGTTAGAGCTAAGTCATTAGGTTCTAATAACCCAAGAAACATGGTTAACGCTACAATTAATGGATTAGCAAGCTTAAGAACTGCAGAAGATATTGCAAAATTAAGAGGCAAATCTGTTGAAGAAATACTAGGTTAGGAGGGGAATTGCTATGGCTAAACTAAAAGTAACATTAGTTAAGAGCTTAATCGGTAGAAAAAAAGATCATATCGCTACTGCAAATGCCCTTGGACTAAAGAAAATAGGTAAATCAGTAGAACATGAGGTTAATCCTCAAATCAACGGTATGATAAACAAAGTAAGCTACTTATTAAAAGTTGAAGAAGTTTAAAACGAGGAGGTGTAAGTAGCATGAAACTTCATGAGTTAAAACCAGCAGCAGGAAGCAAAAAAGCTCCTAAAAGAGTCGGTAGAGGTACTGGATCAGGATTAGGAAGAAATGCTGGTAAAGGTGAAAAGGGACAAAATTCTAGAACTGGTGGTGGAGTAAGACCTGGATTTGAAGGAGGTCAAATGCCACTATATAGAAGACTTCCCAAAAGAGGTTTTACTAATATATTTGCTAAAGAATACATTTCTATAAATGTTGATAGATTAAATATATTTGAAAATGGAACTGAAATCACTCCAGAAGTTTTACTTGAAACTAGAGTAATAAGTAAAATTAGAGACGGAGTTAAGATATTAGGAAATGGAAACTTAGAAAAGAGCCTAACTGTAAAAGGATGTAAATTCTCTAAGTCTGCAATAGAAAAGATAGAAGCAGCTGGAGGAAAAGTTGAGGTGATCTAATATGCTATCAACCCTACGTAATGCCTGGAAGGTTCCAGATTTAAGAAAAAAGTTATTATGGACAGTTTTATTTGTTGCAATTTACAGGATGGGAAGTCATATTCCTGTTCCTGGAATTGATACTGAGTATCTTAAAACTCTTACTGAATCTGGAAATAATTTATGGAGCTTCTATGATTTAATGTCTGGTGGTGCTTTAAGTAGATTTAGCATACTAGCATTAGGAGTTGTTCCATATATTAACTCATCAATAATAATGCAATTACTTACTATAGCTATTCCACCTTTAGAGCAATTATCTAAAGAAGGAGAAGAAGGACGTAAGAAGATTCAAAATATAACAAGATATGCATCGATTTTATTTGGTGTAATTACAGCCTACGGTACTTATGTATTAATGTATAATCAAGGTGGTATACGTGAATCAGGTTTTGCATTCATATATCTTATTATACTAACTTTAACTGTAGGATCAGCTTTCTGTATGTGGTTAGGTGATCAAATAACTGTAAAAGGAATAGGAAATGGTATATCATTGATAATATTTATTAACATAGTATCAAGAATACCAAATACTATAGCATCAATAGCAGCATTAAAGAATATGGATCAGGTAGATATAATTCAAATAGCTTTATTTGCAGTTTTTGTTGTTTTACTTTTAGCAGTAGTAATATATTTATCACTAGCAGAAAGAAGAGTAACTGTTCAGTATGCTAGTAAAGCTGTTGGTAATAGAGTAGCTAAAGGTCAATCAACCCATATTCCATTAAGTTTAATTGGTTCAGCGGTTATTGCAATAATATTTGCTATGTCAGTTATGCAATTTCCTAAGACTATTGCACAACTTTTCCCAGATAAAGACTGGGCAAAATGGATAACGGGAAGTACATACAGTGTATTTAATGAAAAAACTTGGATGTATCCAGTAATTTATGCTGTATTGACAATATTCTTTACTTGGTTTTATACTCAAATAACATTTAAGCCAGATGAAATGGCTGAAAATATGAATAAATCAGCAGGTTTTATACCTGGAATTAGACCAGGTAAACCAACTGAAAAGTATTTAGAAAATATTTTAACAAAAGTTTCAATCTTTGGTGGCATATTTGCTGCAATATTAGCGATCACTCCAATAATAATAGAAAATAACACTCAATTTAAGGGTATTTCATTTGGAGGAACTTCACTATTGATCTTAGTTGGTGTTGCATTAGATGTAATGCGAACTCTTGAGTCTCAATTAGTTGTGCGCCACTATCAAGGATTCCTTAAATAAAGTACAAAATGGAGATGGTGTCGGTGAAAGTTGTTTTATTTGGTCCGCCAGGGGCAGGAAAAGGAACACAAGCAAAATCAATTTGTAATAGATACTCCATACCTCATATATCAACTGGGGATATTTTTAGAAAGAACATTTCTGAAAATACACCATTGGGAATTGAGGCAAAGAAATATATTGACAATGGTCAATTAGTTCCGGATGAAGTAACTATTAATATGGTTAAAGATAGATTACAAGCAGAAGATTGTAGAATGGGTTATCTACTAGATGGATTTCCAAGAACAGTACATCAAGCTAATGCACTGGAGGAATTTTTAGATGATAGAAAAGAATCTTTGGATACTGCTCTATTAATTCAAGTTCCTAGCGAGTTCATACTAGAAAGAATGACTGGAAGAAGAGTATGCCCTTCATGTGGAGCAAGTTATCATGTTAAATTTAATCCAACAAAGATTGAATCAAAATGTGATGTTTGTGGATCCGACATCATTCAAAGAAAAGATGATTCGGAAGAAACAGTTAAAGAAAGATTAGCTGTATATGAAAGACAGACTCAACCACTTATAGAGTACTATAAGGAGAAAGATTTACTTTCAGTTGTTGATGGCACAAAAGCAATCAATGAGGTCTTTGAAAGTATCTGTAAGATATTAGGAAGTGAGTAAATGTGATTATATTAAAAAATGATAAAGAAATCGACCTAATGAGAAAAGCAGGTAGAACCTTGGCAGAGGCCCTACTTTTAGTAGAATCAAAAGTCAAACCTGGTATTACTACTGCAGAGTTAGATAGAATAGCAGAAGAATTTATAACTAAGCAGGGAGGAAAGCCCTCCTTTAAAGGATTATATGGTTTTCCAAGTGCACTTTGTATCTCTATAAATGAACAGGTTGTCCATGGATTTCCGAGTTCGTATAAATTACAAGATGGAGATATTGTAAGTATTGATTGTGGGGTCTTTCTAGATGGATTCCATAGTGATGCTGCAAGAACTTTTCCTGTAGGAGAGATATCAGAAATATCTAAAAAGCTTATAGATGTTACTGAAAAAAGTTTTTTTAAAGGTATAGAAAAAGCTGTTGAAGGTAATAGATTAACAGATATATCTTATGAAATCCAAAGTTATGTTGAACAAAATGGATTTTCAGTTGTAAGAGATTATGTGGGTCATGGAATAGGGAAAGCTGTTCATGAAGATCCGGAAGTACCTAATTTTGGTAGACCAGGTAGAGGTCCGAGATTATCATCAGGTATGGTACTCGCTATAGAACCGATGGTTAATATTGGAACATGGAGAGTGAAAACATTAGATGATGATTGGACTGTTGTAACAGCGGATGGCATGAAGTCAGCTCATTATGAAAACACTGTTGCTATATTACAAAATGGTCCTGAGATTTTAACACTAATTAAGTAATTAAGTGTTGCTTAGTTATAAATTCACAATTACCATAGAGGGATTTGTAGATTTATTACTAGGGTAATCATTGAGGTGAAATAAGTTGAATAAAAGCAACTTAATTGGAAAGTTAGTATTTTCAAAAGCTGGTAGAGATAAAAACAATCCCTATTTAATAGTGAACGTAATAGCTGAAGACTATGTTTACTTAGCAAATGGAAGTACAAAAAAGATAGAAATGCCTAAAAAGAAGAAAATAAAGCACTTGAATTTTACGGAAATCATAGATGAAGAACTAAAGAACTCTATTTTAAATAATGAGGATAATCTAGATTTAAAAATTAAGAATTTTATAAAATTTGAAGGCATTGATAAGGAGGTTTGATTACCTTATGTCAAAAGATGATGTAATAGAAATGCAAGGAACAGTTTTAGAGTCACTACCTAATGCTATGTTCCAAGTTGAACTAGAAAGTGGTCATAAAATATTAGCTCATATTTCAGGTAAACTAAGAATGAATTTCATAAGAATTCTGCCAGGAGATAAGGTTACTGTTGAATTATCTCAATATGACCTTACTAGAGGAAGAATTACTTGGAGAGCAAAATAGTAATATCGAATACTAATTAATATCTTGCGAATATTTTTTCAAGATTATAAGTAATACAAGGAGGGTTAGCGATGAAAGTAAGACCATCAGTTAAGCCTATTTGCGAAAAGTGCAAAATCATTAGAAGAAAAGGTAGAGTAATGGTTATTTGCGAAAACCCAAAGCACAAGCAAAAACAAGGCTAAAATAAATAAAATCCATAAAAATTTGTTAGAATGGAATACAAATTTTATTGACTTTTTTTCCATTCTAAAATATCATTAGATAGGCATTTAATTAAGCATAAATAAATTTTAGGGCGGCTGACAGTGGTGTTTCCATTGACCTGAGATTTTATTTATATATATTTACCACATTGAAAAGGGAATTTAATTACCAGGAGGTGTAAGTTTTAATGGCTAGAATAGCTGGTATAGATCTACCAAAAGAAAAAAGAGTTGAGATAGGTCTAACTTATATATACGGAATCGGTTTATCAACCGTACACAAAATATTAGCAGAAACTGGAGTAAATCCAGACACAAGAGTTAGAGATTTAAACGAAGACGAAGTTAACGCTATAAGAAATTTCATCAACAAGAATTTAGTTGTTGAAGGTGATTTAAGAAGAGAAATAGCACTTAACATAAAAAGATTAGTAGAAATTGGTTGCTATAGAGGAATGAGACATAGAAGAGGTCTTCCAGTAAGAGGACAAAGAACAAAAACAAATGCAAGAACTAGAAAAGGTCCAAAGAAAACTATTGCTAATAAGAAAAAATAGTAAGGAGGGAAGACAATGGTAGCAGCAAAAGTTAAGAAAACTAGAAGAAGAAAAGAAAGAAAAAATGTTGAACATGGAGCAGCTCACATTAAGTCAACTTTCAATAACTCTATCGTAACTTTAACTGATGCAGTTGGTAATGCATTATCATGGTCATCAGCGGGTGCGTTAGGATTTAGAGGGTCAAGAAAGAGTACTCCTTTTGCGGCTCAAATGGCAGCTGAAACAGCGGCTAAAACAGCTATGGAACACGGATTAAAAAGTGTTGAAGTATATGTAAAAGGTCCAGGATCAGGTAGAGAAGCTGCTATAAGAAGTTTACAAGCAGCAGGATTAGAAGTAACTTTAATTAAAGATGTTACTCCAATTCCACATAACGGATGTAGACCACCAAAAAGAAGAAGAGTGTAGTAGAAACATCATAGGAGGTGTAATTAATGGCAAGATATACTGGAGCATCATGTAGATTGTGCAGAAGAGAAGGCGCTAAGCTATTTCTTAAAGGAGATAGATGCTATACAGATAAATGTGCTTTCGTGAGAAGAAGCTACGCACCAGGACAACATGGAGCTAGTAAAAAGAAGCTTTCTAACTACGGAATGCAGTTAAGAGAAAAGCAAAAAGCTAAAAGAATTTATGGAGTACTTGAAAAACAATTTTCTAAGTACTATGAAAAAGCAGATAAGATGAGAGGCATAACAGGTGAAAACCTACTTATGTTACTAGAAATGAGACTAGATAACGCAGTATTCAGATTAGGATACGGTGCATCTAGAACTGAGGCTAGACAATTAGTTAATCACGGACATTTCTTAGTTAACGGTAAAAAAGTTGATATTGCTTCATATAAAGTAAGTGTTAACGACGTTATCTCTGTATCTGAAAAAAGCAGAGGAACTGAAAAGTTCAAAGTATTTGCTGAAAATCCAAAAACATTACCAAAATGGATAATGTCAACACCTGAAAACTTTGAAGGTAAAATAATTGCTATGCCAGCAAGAGAAGACATTGATACTGCAATCAATGAAACTCTTATCGTTGAGTTATACAGCAAGTAATAATATGCTATTTGCGAGGGGGTTATACTCTCCTTTGCAAATATTGAATCAGTTGCCCTCATAATAAGGTTGCCACATTATAAAAAGGAGGGTTTTGCGCATGTTAGAAATAGAAAAACCAATAATTGAATGTATAGAACAAAGTGAAGATGGTACTTATGGGAAATTCGTAGTTGAACCATTAGAAAGAGGTTATGGAATTACTCTGGGAAATGCGTTAAGAAGAATACTTCTTTCATCATTACCTGGTGTAGCTACTACTTCTGTTAAAATTGATGGAGTACTACATGAGTTTTCTACTGTTACTGGTGTTAAGGAGGATGTTACTGAACTTATCCTTAATATAAAAGGGTTAGCTCTTAGAATGAATGGAGAAGGACCAAAGGTTATTTACATTGATTCTAAAGGACCTGGAGTAGTAACAGGTGCAGATATTAAAACAGATGGAGACGTTGAAGTAGTTAATAAAGATATGCATATAGCTACTTTAGACGAAAATGGAAGATTATATATGGAGCTTACTGTTAACAGAGGTAGAGGATATGTGACTCAAAATAAAAATAAGTCAGATTCATTACCATTAAGCGCTATAGCAGTAGATTCAATCTATACTCCTGTAAAAAGAGTAAACTTCACAGTTGAAAATACAAGAGTAGGTCAAATTACTGACTATGATAAGTTAGCATTAGAAATATGGACTAATGGAACAATCAAGATAGATGAAGCTATAAGTCTTTCAGCCAAAATTTTAATTGAACACTTCAAACTTTTCATGTCACTTACAGATAATACAAATGACATGGAGATAATGATTGAAAAAGAAGAAGATAAAAAAGAAAAAGTCCTTGAGATGACTATTGAAGAGCTTGATCTTTCAGTTAGATCATATAACTGTTTAAAGAGAGCAGGTATAAATACTGTTCAAGAGCTTGCATTGAGATCAATGGATGATATGATGAAAGTAAGAAACTTAGGTAAAAAATCTCTCGAAGAAGTTGAGAGAAAACTTAAGGAATTAGGCTTAGGTTTAAGACTAAGTGACGAGTAAGGAGGTAGAATCATGGCAGGATATCGTAAGTTAGGTCGTCCAACAGACCAAAGAAGAGCTATGCTAAGAAACCTTGTTACAAGCTTCTTAAAGCATGGTAAAATAGAAACTACAGATACAAGAGCAAAAGAAGCAAGAAGTCTTGCTGAAAAGATGATTACTTTAGCTAAAAGAGGAGATCTTCACGCTAGAAGACAAGTATTATCTTTTGTTACTGAAGAAGCTGTAGTTAAAAGATTATTTGAAGAAATTGCTCCTAAATATACTGAGAGAAATGGTGGATACACTAGAATGTTCAAAGTTGGTCCTAGAAGAGGAGACGGAGCAGAAGTAGTTATACTTGAGTTAGTATAATATAGAGGGGATTAAGTATATACTTAGTCCCCATTTTATCATACTTAGATATAATTATTATAAAGTATATATTCAATTATAGATTTTATAATAATTATATAACTAAGGGGGCGAATAGCATGGAAGACAAAATCATTAAATGTGAAGATATTAGTTTTAAATATTTTTCGCACGAAAATGGAGAAGAACATTACGCATTAAATGGTGTGAACCTAGAAGTTAAAAGAGGAGAATTTTTAGTAGTACTTGGTCATAATGGATCAGGAAAATCTACTATTGCAAAACATATAAATGCTTTATTATTACCCACTGAGGGGGCAATATATGTTAAAGGTTTGAATACTAAAGATAAAGATAATTTATGGGAAGTTAGAAAAACGGCAGGAATGGTTTTTCAAAATCCAGATAATCAATTAGTTGCAACTATAGTTGAGGAAGATGTAGCATTTGGTCCTGAAAATTTAGGGGTCGAGTCTAAGGAAATAAGAGCTAGGGTAGATGAAGCGCTTAAAAAAGTTGGAATGTATGAATATAGAAGGCATGCACCTCACCTATTGTCAGGGGGGCAAAAACAAAGAATCGCTATAGCTGGGATATTAGCTATGCAACCAGAGTGCATAATATTTGATGAGCCTACTGCTATGTTAGACCCATCAGGTAGAAAAGAAGTTATGAATACCATAAGAGAAATAAATAAAAACTTAGGAATTACCATAGTGCTTATAACACATTATATGGATGAGGCTGCTCAAGGAGATAGAGTTATAGTTATGGAACAAGGTAAAATTGTTCTAGAAGGAAATCCAAGAGAAGTGTTTTCAAAAGTTAAGACAATGAAGGAAATAGGACTGGATGTTCCTCAGGTTACGGAATTAGCTTATGAACTTCAAAAAGAAGGTATAAATATTAGTACCGAAATATTAAATGTAGATGAGATGGTGAATGCATTATGTCAATTAAAGTAAACAAATTAACTCATATATATATGCCTAAGACACCTTTTGAGAAAAAGGCACTAAATAATGTATCTGTTGATATAGAACAAGGTGAATTTGTGGCATTAATTGGTCATACAGGCTCAGGTAAGTCAACATTAATCCAACATCTAAATGGATTATTGGAAGCCAGTTCTGGAGAAATAATAGTAGATGGAACTAATATCACTGCGAAGGGCTCTAAGCTAAGTGAAATAAGAAAAAAAGTAGGGTTAGTGTTCCAATATCCTGAATATCAATTATTTGAAGAAAATATAGAAAAAGATATTGCATTTGGGCCTAGGAACTTAGCATTAGGTGAAGAAGAAATACATAAAAGAGTAATCAAGGCCATGAATATGGTTGGACTCGATTATGAGATTTATAAAGATAAATCTCCATTTGAGTTAAGTGGTGGACAAAAACGTAGAGTTGCTATAGCAGGTGTAGTTGCAATGGAACCTAAGGTTTTGATATTAGATGAACCTACCGCAGGATTAGATCCTAAGGGACGAGATGAGATATTAGTACAGATTCAAAAGTTACACAAAGAATATGGAATGACTATAGTATTAGTATCTCATAGTATGGAGGACGTAGCCAAAGTTGCTAATAGAGTTATAGTAATGAATTCGGGTGAAATTATATTAGATGGAGAGCCTAAAGAAGTATTTAAGGAAAGTGAAGTACTAGAGAGTGTTGGATTAGCAGTTCCTCAGGTAACTTACTTAATAAAAGCATTGATAGAAAAAGGTTTTAAAGTAGATAAAGATATATTTACAATTGACCAAGCTAAGGAAGATCTTATTAAGATTTTAAGGAAGAACTAGGGGAGGGATTTTAAAATGATAAAAGATATAACTATTGGGCAATACGTTCCTGGAGATTCCTTCATACATAAATTGGATCCTAGGACAAAAATAATATCTGCAATATTATTTATTGTGTCGTTATTTATAATAAATGAATTTATTGGTTATATTTTTGTAGTGGCATTTATAGCATCTGCAATAATTAGTTCTAAAGTATCTCCTAGGTTCTACTTTAAGGGAATTAAACCTGTCATGACTTTAATAATAATAACCGCTATACTGAATATTTTTATGATAAAAGGAACAAGCGATACACTTTTATTTAGTTGGAAGTTTATAAAAGTATATGAAGAGGGAATTAATATAGCTATATTTATGACATTAAGACTATTATTCTTAATAATAGGAACATCTATATTAACCTTAACTACATCACCTATAGAGCTTACAGATGCTTTAGAAAGGCTGCTAAAACCTTTAGGGGTAATAGGGATTAGTTCACATGAAGTAGCTATGATGATGACTATTGCTTTAAGATTTATACCAACCTTAATAGATGAAACTGATAAGATTATGAAAGCACAAAAAGCAAGAGGCGCTGATTTTGATGGTGGAAATATATTTCAGAAAGCTAAGAGTCTTATACCATTATTAGTTCCTTTATTTATAAGTTCATTTAAGAGAGCTGATGAGTTAGCGATGGCAATGGAAGCTAGATGCTATAGAGGTGGAGATGGTAGAACTAGGATGAAACAACTCAAATATACATCTATAGATACATTAGCTTACTTCATAGTAGCTATGTTAATTGTTATAAGTATTGGTGTAAGAGTTTTATTATAAGGTGAAACTGAATGAGAAATATTAAGCTTAAGGTTGAATACGATGGTACTCATTTTTGTGGGTGGCAGAAGCAAACAAATGGAAGAACAGTAGAAGCGGTATTACAGCTTGCTGTAGAAACTATAGTTAAGGAAGATATAAAGCTAATAGGATGTAGTAGAACGGATTCTGGGGTGCATGCAAAAGAATATGTGGTAGCATTTAAAACCAATAGTAAAATACCAGCTGAAAAATTTAAAAATGCTATTAATACAAAGCTTCCTAAGGATATAGTAGTACTTTGTTCAGAAGAGGTTTCAGAAGAATTTCATCCGAGATATCATACTAAAGGTAAAACTTATTGCTATACTATATTAAATTCTGAATTACCTAGAGCTATAGGTAAAGATTATGTATATCACTTTAAGTGGAAGCTAGATGTGGATAAGATGTCTGACGCATCTAAATATTTTATAGGTACTCATGATTTTAATGCATTTAGATCTCTAGGTGGTTCTGTAAAGACAACGGTAAGAACAATATGGGATATTAAAGTAAAAAAAGATGAAGAAGTTATAAAAATTTATGTATCAGGTGATGGTTTTCTCTATAATATGGTAAGAATAATAGTAGGTACTTTAATACAAGTGGGAAGAAGTAAAATAGAACCATCAGAAATAGAGGATATAATTAATAAAAAGGATAGAAAAAATGCTGGGAAGTGTGCTCCAGCTGCAGGTTTATGTTTAGAAAAAGTTTTTTATTAAAAAGTTAAAATAAAAGTGTTAAATTTATTGACACGCCCGTAAGCGTGTATTATAATGTTACTTGTTGTTATGATAGTTTGTGTATAAGATTCATAGTATTGGAATCTAAACATAAAGTTAGGACATAAATGTTTAAAATAGTAGTTCAGGGAGGGAAAATGATGAAATCATACATCGCTAAACCACAAGAAGTTGAAAGAAAATGGTATGTAGTTGATGCTGCTGGTAAACCACTTGGTAGAGTTGCTAGCCAAATAGCTTCAATATTAAGAGGAAAAAATAAACCAACATTTACACCAAATGTTGATTGTGGAGATTTCGTAATAGTTATAAATGCTGAGAAAGTTGTTTTAACTGGTAAGAAATTAGACCAAAAATTCTTAAGAAAACATAGTTTATATCCAGGTGGATTAAAAGAAACTCCATATAGAGAAGTTTTAGAAAAAAAACCTGAGTTTGCTTTTGAAGAAGCTGTAAGAAGAATGCTTCCAAAGGGAGTATTAGGAAGACAAATGTTAAAGAAACTTAAGGTTTATAGAGGAGAAGAACATAATCACGCTGCTCAACAACCAGAAGTACTAGAATTAAAGTACTAATACAGACTCGGGAGGAGGAAGAAAAATGGCAAAAGTTCAATACATGGGAACTGGAAGAAGAAAGAAATCAGTTGCAAGAGTAAGACTTGTACCAGGTGAAGGTAAAGTTATAGTAAATAAGAGAGAAATAGAAAACTACTTCGGATTAGAAACTCTAAGAGTTGTAGTTAACCAACCATTAGTTTTAACATCAACTAAAGAAAAATTTGATGTATTAGTTAATGTTCATGGTGGTGGTTTAACAGGTCAAGCAGGAGCAATCAGACATGGAATAACTAGAGCTTTATTAAAAGCTGATGAAGCTTTAAAGCCAGAGTTAAAGAAAGCTGGATTCCTAACTAGAGACCCAAGAATGAAGGAAAGAAAGAAATATGGTTTAAAGAAGGCAAGAAGAGCTCCTCAATTCTCAAAGAGATAGTATCTGCCTTTTTACAAGAGAGGTTTTACCTCTCTTTTTTTTATTTGGGCAAAAAACTTAATTGGAAAATACTTTTATACAAAAATATAATTGAAGATTTTATATAATATATAAAAATAGTATATATTATATAAAAATGAGAAAGCTACATAGTAGATTATTAAAGATGGAGGATTATAAAATGTTTAAAAGATATGTTGCATCTTTTTTGCTAGTAGCAAGTTTAATATTAAATCCCTCAATAGCTAAAGCAGAGGAGATTAAGGAAAGAAGAATACTTATAGATCCTGGTCATGGAGGTATAGATGGTGGAGGCCATGCAAAAGATGGTACTTTAGAAAAAGAGATTAATTTAGCTATAAGCCTTAAATTAAAAAAGGCTCTAGAGGATGAAGGATTTAAAGTGTTTAGTACTAGGGAAGAAGATAAAGGATTATATGATGAGAACTTAAAAGTAAAACAAAAAAAAATTCAAGATTTAAAAAATAGATGTGAAATGAAAAAAGAAACTAATTGTGATATTTTTATAAGCATACATCAAAATATGTATGTACAGAGTGCAATAAATGGAGCACAAGTTTGGTACGCTTCAAATGAAAAGAGTAAAAGATTAGCAGAATTACTACAAGCTTCACTAAAAGAAATACTAGAACAAAATAATAATAGAGTAGCTAAAGATTCTAAAGATGATTATAGAATCTTAAGAGATGGATTTGAGGGAGCAAGTGTAATAGTTGAATGTGGTTTTTTATCAAATCCGACAGAATCAGAGTTATTAAAAGATGAAAAATATCAAGATAAAATAGTTAGTGCACTAGTTAAGGGAATAAAATCATATTACAAAGAATAAATAATAATTTCCTGGGAAATTTAAAAGACCTATGTAGAACTAGGTCTTTTTTTAGCTTTCAATATTAGCATTAGCAGTAATTATTTTTATCTTATCAGAACATTTTATCCATATAGTATTACCTCTTAATAGAGAGAGATTAATTTCTTTAGAATTATTTATCATTTTTATATTATTTCCTTCAATATTAAGACGTTGTAGTTTTCCACCAGAAAAAAGTAATCCTTGATTAATACTGTCATTAGATGAGGAAGTAAATTCTATAAGTATGTTGGTAAAAGCTAACGGTGCGTTAGAAGTTTTATGAACGTCTTTTACATTCTTCGAAAAATGATAATATTGACCTTTTTGAAAAATAAAACTTGTACTTATAGAATCACTAAAGGGTATAAAAATTGTATCAATATTTTCATTGAATTCATGTGAATCTAAATCAGGAGGATCAATAAAATCAATATAAGGTAAAGTATCTAAAGATATAGTAGAAATATTTTCAATAGATTCTTGAATAGGTATATGTTTATTGTAGAATATACCGTCATAACTTAAAGTATTAGATACAGCGTTATATGTTTCTATAACAATATCTGCTTTATTAATTCCATATAGCTCTGTTATATTTGAACTATTATAGCAAACTTTTAATAAATTATACGATGTATTAACATCTTGAATAACTTCACCTGTTATAGGAGAAACATTTATAGAATTAGGTGGTTGAGTAGTTTGATCTTTTACATCCCTTTTTAATAGATTTATATATGAATTATAGCTTACAAAAATTATGAGGAAACCTATTAATATATAAACAATAAAGGCAAAAAGTTTATCACTATCATTTTTTTTCATACTTAATCCTTTCGAAATATCTTTCTTTAAATTATAATTAACATTATTAAGTAATATTCCATAATATAAATTAAATTTAGATAGAATTTATTTGGGGAGGAAAATATGAAAGAAATAAATACAAATGAGATAATTAATGGAGTAAAAAAAATATGTATAGAATCTAATTATTATTTAAGTAAAGACATATCAAAAAAACTAAAAAAAAGCAGGGAAGAAGAAACGTTTCCAATAGCTAAACAAATGTTGGATAAAATTATAATTAACTCGGATATAGCAAGTAAAGAAAACATGCCAATGTGTCAGGATACAGGAATGGCAGTAATATTTGTTGAATTAGGTCAAGACATTCATATAGTTGGTGGGGGTTTGAAGGAGGCAATCAATGAAGGAGTCCGACAAGGCTATAGTGAAGGATATTTAAGAAAATCTGTAGTGAAAGATCCATTAACAAGAATAAATACTGGGGATAATACTCCAGCTGTTATACATATAGATGTAGTAGAGGGAGAAGAATTAAAGATAACAATAGCACCTAAGGGGTTTGGATCAGAAAATATGAGTAGAATAAAAATGTTAAAACCATCAGATGGTGTTGAAGGAGTAAAGGAATTTGTGTTAGAAACAGTTAAAATTGCAGGTCCCAATCCATGTCCTCCTATAATTGTAGGTGTAGGAATAGGAGGGACTTTTGAAAAAGCAGCAGAATTGTCTAAAAAAGCTCTTTTAAGAAGCATTGAAGAGAGAAATAAGGATACCTATTATAGTGATTTAGAGGATGAATTAATTAGTAAAATAAATAAGCTAGGAATAGGTCCTCAAGGATTTGGGGGTAAAACAACTGCTTTGGGAGTGAATATAGAGACTTATCCTACTCATATAGCAGGACTTCCAGTGGCAGTTAATATAAGTTGTCATGCTACTAGGCACGCAGAGATAATTCTATAGGAGGATAACTGAGATGAATAAGAAAATAGAAACACCATTAACAATAGATAAAGTTAAAGAATTAAATGCAGGAGATATTGTGTTACTATCAGGAGAAATATTTACTGCAAGAGATGCCGCACATAAAAGATTAGTTGAACTTGTTGATAAAAATGAAAAGCTTCCTTTAGAACTACAAGATGCAATAATATATTACGTTGGTCCAACTCCTCCTAAACCTGGAGAAGTGATTGGATCAGCAGGGCCTACTACCAGTTATAGAATGGATTCTTATACACCGAAGCTTTTAGATCTAGGACTAAAGGGAATGATTGGCAAAGGATTAAGAGGAAAAGAAGTAATAGATTCAATGATTAAAAATAGATGTATATATTTTGGAGCTATTGGTGGTGCAGCTGCATTAATGGCTAAGTGTATCAAGAAGTCAGAGTTGATAGCCTATGAAGATTTAGGTGCAGAAGCTATTAGAAAACTTTGGGTAGAGGATATGCCTTTAGTAGTAGTGATAGATTCGCATGGAAATAATTTATACCAAATAGGACAAAAAGAATATTTAGAAACCATTAAGTAAAATATAAAATGAGGATGTTACTATAATTATAGTGACATCCTCATTAAACTATATATTATTAAATCCTTTTCCCCTAACTTCAGAGACATCTATTATAGTTATAAATGCTTTAGGGTCCATAAGCATTATACTATTCTTAAGGTAGATTAATTGTGAAAGTGTAACTATACAGTAAATCATTTTTTTCTTACTATGAGTATATTCACCTTCAGCTGGAAGGGAAGTTACACCTCTATGAACATCCTTAATAATAAATTTAATTATATCCTCTTCCTTTTCAGTTAAAATCATTAAAAGCTTTTTAGAACCAAAGCCTTTAAGGACCTTGTCTAATATTAAACTTTGTATGTAAATTGATATAACAGTATATAATGCTCTTGGGAGGCCAAAGAATATAGCTCCAATAACAACTATTATCATATTTAGAGAAAAACCAAGTTTACCTATATCAAAATTATTAAAGTTTTTTCTAACAAGCATAGTAATTATATCCATACCGCCTGTTGATCCATTTCTAGCAAATACAATACTATATCCAAGTCCACATAACACACCGCCATATATACAATAAACTAAAATATCATCAACATTAACGTATATAGGGAGTTTTTCAGTTAACAATAAAGCGATAGATAATGAAAGCATTCCTATTGCTGAGTAAAATGTAAATTGACGACTTAATTTAATATAGCTAACGATAAAAAGTGGAAAGTTAATTAGAAATACTGAGTAACCAGCTTTAAAGCCTGTTAGGTATTGAAGGATTAAAGCTAGACCTGTAGCTCCCCCACTTAGAAGCTTAGCTTGGGCTAAAAACATATTAATGCCTATGGATGCTATAATGCAGCCTATAAAAATAAGTATGATGTCTAAGAAAAGAGTTTTTCTATCATTTAAAAAGTCCATAAGATTCTCCTGTAAGTGAAATATTCAGATTTATTATAGTAATAAAACATAAAATAAACAAATAAGATTTATGATGAAAAATACCGTTATATCCAAATAATTTGATATAATTAAATTATGCGCAGATTATCTATAAAACTTTACTTGCATATTTTAAGAAATTTTTAATAAAAACTTGCAAAATATTTATGAAATTTTTATTAATATATAAGATAGGGGGATGAGAGTAATGGAAAAATATAAAATATTAGTAGTTGATGACGAAAAAGAAATTAGAGATGCAGTTGAGATATATTTAAGAGGAGAGAATCATATCATATTAAAAGCAGAAGATGGGATAGAAGCATTAGAAGTATTTAATGTAGAAAAACCTCATTTAGTTATCCTTGACATAATGATGCCTAAGTTAGATGGAATGAGAACATGTTTAAAAATAAGAGAGAAAAGTAATGTACCTATAATAATGCTGTCTGCTAAAGGCGAAGATTCTGATAAGGTACTTGGTCTTAACTTGGGAGCAGATGATTATGTAACTAAACCATTTAATCATTTAGAGCTAGTAGCTAGAGTTAAGTCTCAATTAAGAAGATATGATAACCCGATTATAGCTAAACAAAGAGAAAAAGAAATAGAAGGTGAGATTTTAGTTATAAGGGATCTTGTTATTAATAAAGAGACAAAAAGTATTACGGTAAGAGGTAAAGAAATAAAAGTTACTGCTACGGAGTATAAAATTCTGTTATTATTAGCTTCTAACCCAGGTAGAATTTTTTCTATACAGGAGATATACGAAAGAGTTTGGGATGAGCCTTTTTATAATAGTGAAAATACAGTTACCGTGCACGTGAGAAGAATAAGAGAAAAGATTGAGATAAATCCAAAAGAGCCTGAGTATCTAAAGGTGGTGTGGGGTATTGGGTACAAAATTCAAAAATAGATATATAAGGTGGAAAGATAACGTCTATATAATAGATTTTGTTATATGTATATGTATAGTAATATTAACTTTTAATGCTTTGGGAATATTTGTAGAACAGGCATCTAAAGGTATTTTTGCTATGGATGCAATTATTAGTCCAGATAACTATAGAAAGAATAGACTGAAAAAAGAAAGTAAGGTTTTAATTCATAATATTCAAACTCAATCAAATATTATGAATATGGGAGAAAAATTTATAAAAGATAATAGAAATCTTAGTAATAGCAATATTATAGGAGATGGATTTTTTATAGGATACTTATACATAATAAAAGATAAAAAAGATGAGAATGGAAAGTACTATTATATAACAAATAGGAGTTGGTTAGCTGAGCAAATTGATGGAGGAGCAGATATCAATACACTTTTTGAAAATTTGCATCAGTCTCAAGGCGTAATATGGTATAGCGTAGATAATAAAAAGAACTTCAATGAAGTTAATAGCATGGATCAAAATATGTTAACTCCTGAGGTTAAAAAAAACATAGAGAATATAACTGAATATTATTTTATTAAAGCAGATTACTATGAAAACTTCATAATAAAAAGCCGGATGTTATTTATAACCTATATTTTAAACCTGTCTTTAGTAATATTAATAATCATAAAGTATGAAGAGTTGATAAAACGCAAGGGGAATAGGTTTATAATTGAAGGGATTTATAAAAGTAAATTTGGAGAAACTATGTATTATTTGAAGGAAACTCCAAAAAGATTGTTAAGAAATATAAACAAAGGAATAGTTAAATTCACAATTTCTCTTATTATATTTAATATAGCAATTGGGGTATTAGATGCAACTAAGTTTTTCACTTTTATAGATAGTGTTATAAACTTATTTACTAATAGATATATAGACAGCTTAATTATGACTAATAAACTTGTGGATATTATTAATTTCTCATCAATTCTTTTCTACATAGGGTATTTTATATTCTGCATTCTTAGAAATTATATATTTGTGTATGAATTGCTTGATATAGTTAGAGAGTTTAAAAATGGGAACATGAATATAAAATTAACATATACAGATAAAAGAGAGATGAATGAAATAGTAGAGGGAATTAAATATATTCAGGAAGAGTATAAAATAATTGCCGAAGAAAGAATAAAGAATGAACAATTAAAAACAGAACTTATATCTAATGTTTCTCATGATTTAAAAACCCCGCTTACTTCGATAATAAATTACGTAAATATACTAGATAGAGATGACATAACATATGAGGAAAGAAAACAATATTTAAAGATACTTGGAACTAAGTCTCAAAGATTACAGGGATTGATAGAAGATTTATTTGAAATGTCTAAATTTAATTCAGGAAAGATTAATTTAGATAAATATGAAGTAGATATAGTTCAATTAGTTCATATGGTAATAGGTGAACAGGAAGATAAGCTTAAAGAAAAAGGATTAACTACTAGAGTAATATCTTATAGCGAAAGCGTTTTTATACAGATTGATCCGGATAAAATGGTCAGAGTTTTTGATAACCTAATTGTAAATGCAATAAAATATTCTTTAGCAAACACAAGAATTTATATAGATATTTTTGATGATGGTAATTGGGTAACAATAAGTACTAAAAATATCTCCTCTTATGAGATGAACTTTAAGCCAGAAGATATGATGGAGAGGTTTGTAAGAGGAGATAGATCCAGAAACTCTAATGTTGAAGGTTCTGGATTAGGGCTAGCCATAGCTAGGAGTATAGTGGAGATGCATGATGGTGACTTAAAATTAGAAGTTGAAGGAGATATGTTTAAAACTTATGTTATGTTAAAAAAATAAACTTAAAGCAGGGATTAGATATTTCCCTGCTTTTTTTGTCGATAAATTATATTATCTAAGTTTTTGTTTTAAAAGATAAAAAATATCAATTACAAGGAAATAATAAGAAAATAAGAGATAACTATAGAATTTTAAATACAAACTAGGATTATTGAAATTTACAAATCTACAAATTACCATTATAATTAACAAGTCGATATATTGTGCATAAATAAAAAGTATGCAATGAATGACCACAATATATAGTGAAGAGGGGAAGAGCATTATGGATTTGAAAGCTTTATGTGAAATGGCATTAGAAGCAATAGGAAGTGAAAAAGAAGTATATAATGAGGAGAAATTAAAAAACTCTTTAAATAGAATAATAACTCCAGATATGAAGGAGACTGAATTAACAAAAAGTGTAATGCAGATACTGCTTGAATTAACTTCAGGGGAAGAGCCACAGTGGCAAGTGGGTGCTGCTAGATTATATATACATTTATTATATAATAAAGTAAAGGAAAACAGAGGATTAGAAGAAGAAAACCCTTATGAAGATTTATATGGTTTTATCGAAACATTAACGGATAAAGGTCTTTATGGAAAATACATATTAGATAACTATACAAAGGATGAAGTACAAGAATTAGAAAAAGAGATAAAACCTGAGAGAGATTTTCTATTTACTTATAGTGGAATAAACCTTTTAGATAAAAGATATCTAATTCAAGACTTCAATAGAAAAACTCTAGAGTTACCACAACAGATGTTTATGGGAATAGCAATGCATTTAGCTATACCAGAAAAAAAGGAAAATAGATTATATTGGGCTAAAAGAATATACGATGTTTTAAGTTCATTAAAAGCTACTATGGCAACACCTACAATGTCTAATGCTAGAAAGCCTTTCTATCAATTAAGCTCATGTTTTATAGACACAGTAGATGATTCATTGAATGGAATTTATAAGTCAATAGATAACTTTGCTAAAGTTTCAAAGTTTGGCGGTGGAATGGGTATATATATAGGGAAGATAAGAGCATTAGGATCACCTATAAGAGGCTTTAAAGGAGCTTCAGGAGGAGTTATTCCATGGGTAAAGCTGTTTAACGATACAGCTGTGGCTGTTGACCAACTAGGTGTAAGAAATGGTAGTGTAGCTATTTGGTTAGATGCGTGGCATAAAGATATGCCAGAATTTCTTCAAATAAGAACAAACAATGGAGATGATCGAAAAAAAGCTCATGACGTATTCCCTGGAATTTGTTATCCAGATTTATTTTGGAAACTTGCAGAAACTAATATAGATGCAAATTGGTATATGATGTGTCCTCATGAAATTAGAAGTATTAAGGGATACTCTCTTGAAGATTTCTATGGTGAAGAGTGGGAAAAGAGGTATTATGAGTGTGTAGAAGATGAAAGAATAGAAAAAAGAGCGATGATTGTTAAAGATATAGTAAGACTCATAATAAAGTCAGCAGCAGAGACAGGAACACCGTTTGCTTTTTATAGAGATACTGTAAATAAAATGAACCCTAATAAACATAAGGGAATGATTTATTCATCTAATTTATGTACGGAAATAATGCAAAATATGAGCCCAATGGAAATATATAAAGAAGAAATAGTAGATGAGAATGGTGATAAAATAGTAATAGAGAAAACAAAATCAGGAGATTTTGTTGTATGTAATCTATCATCTCTAGTATTAGGTAATATAGAAGTACTAAATGAAGAGGAACTTGAGTATGTAGTAGAAACTCAGATAAGAGCTATGGATAATGTTATAGATTTAAACTATTATTCCGTGCCTTTTGCAGAAGTAACTAATAAAAGATATAGAGCTATAGGACTTGGAACATCTGGTTACCACCACATGTTAGCTAACAATAAAATAGGATGGACATCAGATGAACATGAAACTTTTGCAGATAAAGTTTATGAAAATATCAATTATTTCTCTATAAAAGCAAGTATGAATATAGCTAAAGAAAAAGGATACTACGAGTATTTTAAAGGTTCAGATTGGGATAATGGAAATTATTTTGAACTGAGAGAGTATAACTCACCAAGATGGGAAGAGCTAAAAGAGGAAGTAAAACTCCAAGGTATGAGAAATGGGTATTTAATTGCAGTAGCACCAAACGGATCTACAGCTACTATAGCTGGAACCTCAGAGGGTGTTGATCCAGTTATGGCTAGATTCTGGTTAGAAGAGAAAAAAGGAAGTATAACACCTAAGACAGCGCCTAACCTTTCTATGGATAACTATTGGTACTATATATCTGCTTATAACATAGATCAGGCTTGGAGTGTAAAAATGAATGGTGTAAGACAAAGACATATAGATCAAGGACAATCGTTTAATTTATATATAACTACAAACTACACTATGAGACAAATAATGAATTTATATATAGATGCATGTAAGTATGGAGTAAAAAGTATCTACTATGTAAGATCAAAATCATTAACAGTTGAAGATTGTGAAAGTTGTTCAGCTTAGGAGGGTAAAATGAGTAATTTAATTAATAAAAAGCCATTATTTAATGAAAATGGTGATATAGACACATCTAAAAAACAAATGATAAATGGAAATACTACAAATTTAAATGATTTTAATAATATGAAATATAATTGGGCCTCAGACTGGTATAGGCAGGCTATGAATAACTTCTGGATACCAGAAGAGATAAATTTATCTCAAGATTTAAAGGACTATAAAGCTCTTACTGAGAAAGAAAGAGTGGCTTATGATAAGATATTATCTTTCTTAATATTCTTAGATTCAATACAAACAGCTAATTTAGGTAATATAAACAACTTTATAACAGCTTCAGAAGTAAATTTATGCTTAACTATTCAAGCATTCCAAGAAGCTGTCCATTCTCAAAGTTATTCATATATGTTAGATTCCATATGCTCTCCAGAGAAAAGGAATGAAATATTATACCAATGGAAAGATGATAAGATTCTTTTAGAAAGAAATAAATTCATAGGAGATTTATATAACGATTTTGTAGAATCTCCTACTGAAAGAAACTTTATAAGAGCAATAATGGCTAACTATATATTAGAGGGTGTCTACTTCTATTCAGGATTTATGTTCTTCTATAATCTAGAGAGAAATGGTAAGATGCCAGGTTCGGCTCAAGAGATAAGATATATAAATAGAGATGAAAATACACATTTATGGCTATTTAGAAGCATAATAAAAGAGCTTCAACAAGAGCAACCTCAAATGTTCACTCCTGAAATAGTGGAAGAGCTTAGAGGAATGATTAAAACAGGTGTTGAAAATGAAATAGCTTGGGGGCACTATGTTATAGGAGATAATATAGCAGGTATAAACAAGCAAATGATAGAAGACTATATAAAGTATCTAGGAAACTTAAGAGCATGGTCATTAGGCTTTGAACCGCTATATGAGGGATATGAAGATAATCCAGCTCAATGGGTTGATTTTTATGCAGATGCTAATCAAGTTAAAACAGATTTCTTTGAAGCGAAATCAACAGCTTATGCAAAAGCTGGAGCATTAATAGATGATTTATAAAAAATAAGTAGGAGAAATCCTACTTATTTTCATTAAGAGTATTTTTAATTTTCATGAAAGCATAATCTAAGGTAGAATCGAGATTGTTTGTATTCTTACCCCCACCTTGAGCGGAAAAAGTACTTCCCCCACCTTTTCCATCGATAAGGCTGATAGCATCTTTAAGAAGCAAATTCATACTTATAAAGTTAATATTTTTAGAGCAAGAGAATATAAGATTAGCCTTCTCTTGATCTTTCACAGCAAAAAGAGTAATTACATCATTAAAAGCAGTTAATTTGGTAGCTAAGGTGTTAATATATTTCAAACTTTCGCTGGAATAAGTTTTCTTAACCACAGTGATACCAGATATTTTTTCACTTTCTTCTAAAATATCTTTAATTTCGTAATTAGATATCTTATCTTTAAGAAGTCTATTTTCTGCTAGTATTTTGTTTAACTCGTCTCTTTGTTTTTGAATTTGATCTATGGCTTCGGCTTCACTACATTTTAGCAAAGAGCATATTTCAGTAGAAAATATGTATTTTTGAAGACTTTCTTTTATTGCTCTCTCTCCACATAAAAAGTGCATTCTAGTGGGATTCTTATATTTTTCCCATTTGAGGATTTTAATCAATTGTACTTCTATAGTGGATTTAGGATGTAATCCACAGCAAGGATTAAAATCAATGTCTCCAATTTTAACTACACGTATCTGTTCGTTTATCTTAGGTGAAATTTTCTTTATAGGCATTTTTTTAAGCTCTGATTTAGTAGGATAGAGAAATTCTACAGTTATATTATCTAATATCAGGCTATTAGATAAATTTTCAGCTTCATCAATTTGATCTTTAGTAAAAAACTTATCAATATCAATAGTGCAGATAGATTCTCCTAAATGAAAACCAATAGTAGAAGCATTAAAAAGCTTAGAAAAAGAAGCAGAAAGAATATGTTGTCCTAGATGCTGCTGCATAATATCAAATCGTCTTTTCCAATCTATAGAGCACTTAACTCTGTGGATTTTAATAGGTTTAACTGAACTCACATGATAAACATCGCCGTTTTCCTCATATACATAATTTATGGGTGAGACCTCTATAGTACCAGTATCAGAAGGTGCGCCCAATGTCGTCAACTTAGGGAAATATAAAAAATAATAAAAAAAACACTTGACAATAGATAAGAAAAATGAAGT